>DASYGR010000184.1:0-8925 GCA_035999525.1 Terriglobales bacterium | reverse complement strand
CAGGGCGTCCAGAACAAACCGGAACTGCGTTACAACCAGTTTGGCGGTACCATTGGTGGTCCAATTATCAAAAACAAGCTTTTCTTCTTTGCGGACTATCAGGGCCAGCGTGTGGTAAATGCTGGGCCAACTGGCGCTCAGGTTCTCACGCAACAGGCGCGCAGTGGCGATTTCGGACAGCTTTGCACCAGTTTCCCGGGTAGTACGTTTAACAGTTCCGGAATTTGCACCGGCGGAGCCGGGATCACACTTAAGAATCCCACCACCTCGGCCCCCATCCCATTCAACAATTTGGCCAACGCAGGTTTGACTCCAAGTCCTGTCGCGACCGCTCTGTTCGGAATGACGAAGTATTATCCGCTGCCGCAAACCAATACTCTCAACGGAAACAACTACTTCTATAACAGCGGGAACGATCTAAATAATAACCAGGGTGATCTGAAGATTGATTACAACGCCACCGACAAGGATCGTATCTTCGCGCGCTGGTCCCAGATGGACCTGAATCAGCCTGCCTTCACAGGCTGTGTATTCTGCAACAGCGGAGCGGTCGAGGGCAGCGACGAGCCTGTCAGAAACGCAGTCCTTGACTGGTCGCACATCATTAGGCCGACCCTCTTAAATGAGTTTCGATTCGGCTTCAACGCAGTTCACTACAATCAGAGTCTGACGCCGACCTCCGGGCTGGGAAACATAAGCCAACAACTCGGGATCGCAGGCGGCAACTTTCAAGTCCCGGGATTGGTGCAGATTAACATCGCCGGTGCCGGGGTCGGAGCATCCGCGGGCTTGGGGCTTTTGAATCTCATCCAGATTTTTCACTCAACTCAGGGCCAGCTTGAAGATAACGTAATCATCACGCACGGCCGCCAGCAAATCAAAGCTGGACTCCAGTATGCCCGCGAACGTCAGGATTATATCTATCAGGGGAACAACGGAGCCTTAGGCTCGCTTCAGATTAACTCACTTACCGGGTCTAGCTTGGCTGATTTCTATCTCGGAAATGTGGTTGGTGCAAGCTCGTTCAGGGATACTGGCGGTGTGGTAAGTTCGCCAGCGAAACTGCGCGGAAATGTTTACGGCGCCTACATCCAGGATGACTGGCGTTTAACCAACACTCTTACCGTGAATCTCGGCATGCGTTTTGAAGACCATACCCCGCTTTACGAATCGAACAACCGGGCTGTGAACTTCGGTCTGTACACTGGAACTATCTATACCGCAACCGGGGTTGATGGAACGGCCAAGTTCGGGAACCAGGCGCTATACAACAATTATTTGGGAATCGGTGACTTCATGCCCCGCGTGGGCTTTGCCTGGTCTCCCGCGGCTTTGAATGGAAGGACCGTAATCCGCGGCGGATTTGGAATCTCCCAGTTCGCGGAAGGCGGAGGCAGCAACGAAGAGCTGACCCTCAATGTCCCATTCGGAATTCTTCAGCAACCCGCGGGCACAACGCTGTCTCAGGGATTCGGCGCCACTCAACCAAATCCTTGCACCACGATTAGTCAAACTTGCTACAACGGAAACCGTATCCGAATCTTTGATCAGAACTTCAAGCCAGCCATGAATGATCAATGGAACTTGACCCTTCAGCACCAGTTCAGCAACACGTTGACAGCGCAGGTTGGCTATGTAGGCCAGCGCGGTTCGCATCTGTTGAACTTCGAAGACGTCGCGCAGTCTGTTCCGTTGAATGCTCAGGGACAAATTGCGGGAGCGGGACAACTGATTGTGAACCGGGTGCCCGGACCATTTCTTGGAGGCGGAACTCCCGGGTCTCTATATCTGGCGGACAATCCGCAGTTCAACACTCCTGGCTGCGGGACTGGCGCCAATCCAGCATGTTTCGGCAAGGAAGCCCTCGCCGGAACAAATATGTCCAATTCGGATCAGAAGTACAACGCTCTGCAGGCCGTGTTGCAAAAGCGAATGAGTGACGGACTGCAAGGCCAGATCGCATATACGTGGTCGAAATGTCTCAGCAATTCGCCGGGATACTTCGGAACGGGTTGGGGCAGCACACAAGCCACAAGTTCAGGTGGGCAACCCGGATTCGAAAATATCTACAATCCACATCTGAATTGGGGACCCTGTTACTTCGACCAAAGGCAGATTCTGAGCAGTTATGTAACTTACCAACTGCCGGTTGGTCACGGTAAGCAGTTTGGCCACGACATGAACTCCGTACTCAACGCCGTGGTTGGAAACTGGGAGGTTGGTGGAATCGTCAGTCTCCACAGCGGCAATCAGTTGACCCTCAATGAATTCGGCGGGTGGGGAGTTGGCGGGAATGCCAGTAACACAAATGGGATTGGGCCATACACGTTGTCTGAATTACCAAATTGCAATGGTCCGATCAGACTGTTGAAACAGCATGTTAATGCGACCGGCACCACGGCTGCATATATACAGTGGTTTGATCCAACCAACATCAGCAATCCGGCCCCGAATACATTTGGAACCTGCTCGCCGGGTAATATACGCGGCCCGGGATATGCCAACGTGGATTTGAGCCTGCACAAAGACATACCATTTACGGAAACCAAGAGACTTGAGTTCCGGATCGAGGCTTTGAATGCCTTCAATCATCCCGTTTGGACCTTCAGCGGCGGTCCGGCAAACGGATCGTTCGACCCGGGGACGCCGGTAGTGAGCACTCCCGGTAATCCAACGAGCAATTCTAGCTTCGGTGCCATCACCGGATCGCAGGGCGCTCGGGAATTTCAATTTGGATTGAAATTTTACTTCTAACGAGATATTTCAAGTTAAATGGCAGGCGGATGAATCGCCTGCCATTTTTTATTCCTGGATTGCCTTACCGCTTTCACGGAAACGGATGAGTCACGACGGCACAATGATTTCCCCGGATTATAATTGCTCGATGCTCAGAGTGATGTCCAGAGTTTTGACTGTCGGGTTGGTGTTTGCCTTTGCTTTCTGCACGGCAACTAGTTCTTCCGCGCAAGTGGCAAAAGGGCCGTCCCAGCCCTCGAAACTTGCTTCCAGCGACAAAGCCGCGACTCTGGCGGAGACTGGCCACTGCGATGAAGCATTGCCGCTCCTAAAGAAATCTATCCGCCAGACAGCCGAACGGGACACGCAAAAGAGACTTGGACTGGACGGCTTGCATTGCGCGATGACGCACGGCGCGCCGTATGACTCTCTCGAGTTTCTCGACATTCTCGTCCAGAAGTTCCCGCACGACCCTGAAGTATTGTATGCCGCGACCCACGCGTTTTCCGATTTGTCATTGCGAACTTCTCAGGACTTGATTCAGGATGCTCCTTTCTCTTACCAGATTCACGAATTGAAAGCTGAAGCGTTTGAATCGCAAGGAAATTGGCAACAGGCCGCCGCCGAATATCAGAAAATTCTTGACATCAATCCGCAATTGCCAAGCGTTCATGCACGTCTGGGCCGCGCTCTGCTTTCGATGCCACAACCTTCTCCTGATGTCATTGCGGAGGTAAAGAAAAATTTCGAGCAGGAACTCGAGATTGATCCCCGGAATGCGAGTGCTGAATATGTTTTGGGCGATCTAGCGAAAGATGATGGCGACTTATCTGCCGCGGTTCGTCATTTCTCTCGCGCCACTAAGCTCGACGCTGGTTTCGCCGATGCGTATTTGGGATTAGGCACTGCGCTGGTTTCGAACAAGCAGTTCACAGAGGCAATCTCCCCTCTGGAAACCTACGAGCAGCTTGCGCCTGACAGCCCCACCGGTCATTACGAACTCGCGCTTGCCTATTCTGGAGTTGGCCGCAAAGAGGATGCGAATCGTGAAGCGAGTCTGCAACGGCAAAGCGCGCAGGCCCTCGAGCAGACGAAGCGACGGGTTTCCCAGGGGATGATGCAGCAGAACGGCGGGCAGGAAGCGCAAACTCCGGAGCCGAAGTAGTCTGATCCCATGAGACGGCCTCCTGAGTCTTTCCGCCGTAGAGATTTTCTGCGTTTGCTTGCTGGCGCAACGGCTTTCGTGGGATTCCCTGATTTCGTAAAGCCATTAAATGCTGCGTCTCCCTCGTATCCTTTCTCCGAAGTTCCGCCTTCCGTGAGCGGCATCAGTTGGGTACACACTGCGGGTAAGTCCACAGATAAATTCCTCCCCGAGATCAGCGGTGCGGGATGCGCGTTCCTAGATTACGACAACGACGGGTGGATGGATATTTACCTGGTGAACAGTGGACGCGCCGACTTCTATAATCCAAACCCACCGCTGCGAAACGTGCTCTATCGAAACAATCGCGATGGTACTTTCACCGACGTTACAGAAAAGGCCGGCGTCCTCGGAGGCGGCTACGGAATGGGTGTCGCGGTCGGCGACTACAATTCCGACGGCTTTCCCGACATTTACGTAACCCAATACGACCGCAGCATTCTGTATCGCAACAATGGAGATGGCACGTTTACGGACGTGACGGCAAAGGCTGGAGTGGCTGCGCCCGGATGGGCCTCCAGCGCCGCGTGGTTCGACTACGACAATGATGGGCGTCTCGATCTATTCGTCTGCCGCTTCGCCGACTACGACAAGTTGAGGAATCAGCACTGCGGAGATCCAAAGTATCCCAATATCGCGGGGAAAAACGAGTACTGCTATCCCAAGGTCTACGACCCCATGCCAAGCCTGCTGTTTCACAATAATGGCGACGGGACGTTTACCGATGTCAGTCAGAAGATGGGAATTTCGGAAAATCCCGGCAAGGCTTGGGGAGTCGTAGCAACCGACATAAATAACGACGGCTGGATGGATCTTTTCGTTTCCAACGATACCGTTCCAAACTTTCTGTTCTTGAATCACGAGGGCCGAAGCTTCGAGGAAATTGGCTTCACTGCCGGAGTGGGATACGGTGAAGGTGGAAAAATTCGCTCAGGTATGGGAGTGGATTCAGCGGATTTCGACGAAGATGGATGGATGGATTTATTCGTCACCAACCTCGATCATGAGATGTATGCGCTTTACCGCAATAAACACGATGAAACTTTCGAAGATCTTGCGCTTCCGGAAGGAATCGGAAAAGCCACGGAACTGATGAGCGGCTGGAGCGTGAAATTTATTGATTACGATAATGATGGGAAACTGGATTTGTTCATCGTGAATGGCCATCCCAATGACATTATTGAAGAAATCAAACCGAATGTGACGTTCAAAGAACCGCTGCTACTTTTCCGCAACACAGGGAAAGCATTTCAAGACATCAGCGGGCAGAGCGGCCCTGTTTTCGGAAAGCAACTTTCCGCGCGGGGCATGGCGATTGGGGATTTCAATAATGACGGCGCTGTGGATGTTCTAATTTCGATTAACGACGGCGCTCCAATTCTTCTGCGGAACGACGCCGCGAAGCAGAACCATTGGCTGGGCGTGAATCTGGTGGGAACCAAGTCGAACCGCGATGCTATCGGCGCAAGAGTTACTTACCAGGCTGGAGATTTCAAGGGAAATCGAATGAAAGTGGGAGGCAGCGGGTTTCTATCGTCGCACGATCCACGTCTGGTGCTTGGCATTGGCGAGCGGACGAAACTCGACTGGCTGGAAGTGAAATGGCCGCTTCCCAGCGGAGCGGTCCAGCGGATTATCAATCTGCCCATTGATCGCTACATCACAATCGTCGAAGGCGAGAGCAAGTGGAAGTGAGCAAGGTTCCTGTTCGGTTATCAGGACGAACTGACATCGCCGAACGGCGAAGAACGGGAGAACGCACTGAGAGTAATGCCCGCATGGCGAAGTTTCTGCGCCACTGCGGCGGCAATCTCCGGCGCACCCGGAGTGTCTCCGTGAATGCAGAGAGTCTCCGCCTTCACGGCGACATCGGTGCCGTCAGATGCCGTAACTATTCCTCGTTCGACGATGATTAAAGCCTGTTGCGCCGCGTCCGCCGGGTCGCGAATCAGCGCGCCTTGAAGTTTGCGCGGGCGCAAACTTCCATCCCGTTCGTACCTGCGGTCGGCGAAGGCCTCGGCGGCAACTGCAAAACCTGCTTGACGAAAAACATCCAGCATTGGTGATCCCGCCAGGCCAACCAGCACAACGTCGCGTCTCCACCGGGCGACACCCTTCGCGATCGCCTCCGCGAGCTTGGGATTCCGCGCCGCCTGATTGTAAAGCGCGCCATGAGGCTTAACATGCGCCAAGTGCACGCCATTTTCTTCGGCCACTTCGGCAAGTGTCCGGACCTGTTCGAATACGAAATCGGAAACTGTTTCTTCCGGAAGATTCAGTTCAACCCTTCCGAAATTCAACCGATCGGGATACCCGGGATGCGCCCCTACCGCCAGATTCCAGCGAAGTGCCTGCCTGATCGTGGCTCTCATCATTTGTTCGTCACCTGCGTGCCCACCACATGCGACGTTAATCGAAGTGAGCGAGGGCATTAACGCTCCCTGGGTGCCGTCGGCGATGGCCTCAGGCAGTTCGCCCATGTCGCAATTCAGATCAATGCATTTCATGAATCAAGTTCTCTGAGGTTAGCAAATCTTCCATTTCTTTCAGCAGCGATCGCGCAACCTCCCATCCAACTTTTTCAAATCGAATCTCATCGCGCGGACGAAGTTGGCCCACGTTGGACAGATCGGCGGAAATCACATTTGCAATCTTTGGATATCCACCCGTAGTCTGTTGCTCCACAAACAGCACAATGGGTTCCCCTCCGTTGGGAACTTGAATGGCGCCCAGCGAAACTCCTTCAGTAAGCATCTCTCCGCCGGAGCGCGCTGGAATGCGCTCGCCTTCCAGACGAAGGCCCATGCGATTCGATTCCTCCGTGACACGGTACGCACTAGTGTAGAAAACGCGCTGCGATGATTCGGGAAACCAATCACTCTGGGGGCCGGGTGTGACGCGCAGGATCTTGCGGGGCGACAGACGCTCTAGTGCCTCGGCAGTTAGCGCGACTTTGCGGAACGAGGCAGTGTCTGACTCAGCGTTCGTTACTCCCACATCTAACAGATCACCTTTGCGCAACGCCCTGCCATCGAAGCCCCCAAGACCACTCAAAAGATGCGTCGACGCGCTGCCTAGAAAGGGCTTCACAGAAATCCCTCCGCGAACGCACAGATAGCAGCGCGCTCCGGACCGGGTTGGTCCAAGACTCAGCGCTTGACCGGCCCGAACGTTAACCGACGTCCATTGTTCGACCGGCGCACCATCCAGGCTCGCGCCGAAATCGGAGCCCGTCAGTGCTACCACCGCACCTTCCGGAAACAGGAAGCTGCCCCCAAGCAGCGTCATTTCCAGCCCAGCGGCGCTCTCGGCATTTCCCACGAGCCGATTCCCAATGCGCAGTGAAATGGCATCGGCCGCTCCTGAGGCCGAAACACCCATCGAGCCAAATCCTTCACGCCCGAGATCCTGCACCGTGGTGAGGAGCCCTGGAGCCTGGACATGGATCACCGTCATGCATTCTCCCTAGCGGCGAAGTCTTCACGGGAAATCCGGACAAAGCGCACGCGATCTCCGATGGAGAGCAAACTCATGCCAGCCCGGTCTGGCCGGAACATCACGATGGGAGTGCGGCCCAGCAACCTCCAACCACCCGGCGTAGCGAACGGATACACGCCTGTCTGACGGCCCGCGATCCCAACACTGCCCGGCGGCACGATCCGCCGCGGTTTTGCCAGGCGCGGTGTCACTAGCGATTCGGGCACTTCGCCAAGATAAGCGAAGCCGGGTACGAATCCCAAAAAATAGACGGTGTAAGTAGCCGAGGCATGCAGTTCGATTGTTTGCGAAGGCGTCAATCCATGCGTTGCGCTCACCTCGCTCAAGTCCGGACCAAATTCACCGCCATAGCACACCGGTATCTCTATTTGGCGAGCTTCCGGAAGCGGCAGACTTTCGAACTGGTCGAGATATGTCCGCAGAATCGCTTCAAGTTCGTCATGCCCTAACTTTTGAGCATCGAACTTGACCAGCAATGAGCAATAGGCGGGATGAAGGTTGCGAATGCCTTCGACTGGAGCGAGTTCGAGCAGGCGTAGAAGCTTTACGACGTCATGATGGGCGCCGAGCGTGATCTGCTGACCAAAGTAGATCAGCAGCGACTGATCACTCGAGCGTTGGAATCGCACGCGGTCGGCTGCGGACGTCAGTATGCTGGCCACATCAACTATTTAGCGTCTTCCAGAATTTCTACTCCATACGGAGCCAAATCTACAGTGCCGCCTTCGGTCCCGGCGAGCAGTAGTTTCATCGGCCGCGGAAGTGAGACAGTGCGTGCTTCCTCCGCGAAATTGATGACAACAAAAACGTCATGCCCGTCACCGGTGCGGCGGCTGACTTCCACTCCATCGGGCACTGGACCGAATGCTGGAGTGACGCCGCTCTGCTGCACCATCCATTGCGCAGCTGCCGCCATAAGCTTGTCGTCGAGTACAGCGCCTATATAGGTGATGCTGCCCTTGCCGTAAGCGTGCGTAATCACCGCGGGTTGATCATCCAGCCATCCGTTACTCTTGCCGTATTTCAAAAGCACTTCGGCGTCCGGAGAGGATGACTTCAACTGCTCCGCCCAAACGCTCGCCTGGCCCTCGCCCCATGAACCGGAAACTGGAACGTCTTTTTCCAGGGCATAATACTGTTCGACTCGCCCGGCGAGCGCGTCCACCAGAAAGCCGGGCTGGCGTTGCCTCAAGAGCGAATTGAATTGATCCTTCATTCCCGAGCGCGGTCCGAGTACCAGATGCCCACCGTTGCTTACGTATTCCAGGAGATGTTTCGCCATGTCCTCTGGAATTACATTCAGGCTTGGCGCGACTACGAGCTTGTAATTTGTAAGCGGAGCATAGGCACTCACTACGTCTACCGATTGCGCCAGCCGCCGCAGATTGCCGTAATAGCTTTTCAATATTTTTATGTCGTCGTAGGCATCGTTGTGTTTTTGAAATTGAATCGCCCAATGGCTGTCGTAGGAATAAAGCAATGCAACT
>DASYGR010000171.1:0-13571 GCA_035999525.1 Terriglobales bacterium | reverse complement strand
AAAGTGATAAGTGCCGGCCAACTCCACGCGAAGGCACAACCGATGGCGGAGACAAGATACAAAATCGCCATTAGGCGCAGGGTATTGCGACGCCCCAGGCGGTCTCCCGGCACACCCGCCAGCATCGCCCCCAACACCGTTCCCCACAGTGCGCTTGCCACCGTTACACCCAACATGGTGGGGGACAAGGAATACGTTTGAGTAAGGCCGCCGGTCGTGCCCGAGATAACCGCTGTATCGAAACCAAAAAGAAGACCGCCCAAAGCGGCCACCACCGTACTCTTCAACAGATATTTGTTCATAGCGATTTTGCTCGCGATTCCGGTCCGCGAGAACATTACCACTTCTGTGATCGCGCTTCGCGCTCAGAGAAAGCAGTTTTATGAGCAGGCTATTGTAGCGGCGTCAGGTGTCAAAATCATCCCGGTTTTTCAGCGGTCTTGCGTGACCGCTCTTCGATAATCATCGGCGGTCGTTCGATAACAAGGCAGCAGATCATTTCGATCATTGGGAGCCAACGTTGGCGGGCCGGTTGCGTACTTCGATCCAGAATGCTTTTCGTCGGTTTGCGGCCAGGTCATTTGCAGCAGGGTTTCATCGCAGGCAGGATCTCGAGTGACACGCAGTTTATAGACTTTCGAATTGTCCAGACCATAATCAGCAAGCCGGGGCTGGTAAGGAAGAGATTCGTAAACCAGTTTTATGAGTTCAGGATCTCCTTTCTTGACGCGCCGCTCGGCAATAAAAACTTCATAATTGGAAAAATAAGAAGAGTTAGGCAAACTCACTGCCATCCCTATCACACGTATGGGAAGTTCGATTGTAGCCGGAACATTCGCGCTATCAATCTTCGGTGCGGTAGGAGTGGCCTGCACGTCCGACCCGGCTGCTGCGCCGTTTTCGATGGAGCTAAGCGAATCCTGTAGTGATGACGATGGCGGAAGCGCCTGTTGACCGCCTGACAATGAAGCGACGCGTCCGCTTCCCACGGAGCTTCCCGCCCCGCCAATTGATGGAGTCGGAGCGATGGCTCTACGGTCGCCTACCGAAAGCGTAATTCCATTTCCGCCAGCGACAGAATTGGGTCCCCCAAGTGATGCCGGGGGTGGTATCACGGACCTCCCGGCACCTGGCAATGACGCAACCCGCGGCCCTCCAGTCGCGTTACCTGATCCGATTGATGGAGGAGGCGGCACCACCGCAATATCTCGACCAGCTAGCGACCTTGAGCGCCCGGCTCCGGAAAGGCCCGTCGCGGCTTTGATGGAGGGAGCGGGAGATATTGCGGAACTTCCAGATATGGAAAGTCCGGGCTTATTCCGCGAAAAAGTCCCGACCCCTTGACCGGAAGGAGCCGGAGGGACAACCGGCAAATCAAGTCGGGAATTCAGCCGCCCATTTCCCGGTATTCCGGAAGCGTGCGCAGATGCTGATGGCATGACCACATCCGGACGTGGCAGAGAGGCCAAGCCTCGGCTAGAAACGCCCCTAACATCCAACTGCGGCGTGGGAGCTACAACCTGAGGATTTCCGATCTGGGTGCCTGACCGCTTGGCAGTGGAGGCTTGCAGGTTGGGAGCCGGAGGCACGACTGCCGCACTTGGCGTCGCCATGGCACGGCGGGTCGAAACCGACCCAACATTTGCAGCCGGAGCAACTGCCGAGTCCTGCGGCAAATTAAGACGGCGGGTTGTAGCCTGTTTAATGTTAGCGGCCGGAGCCACCGCGTTTGCTGGACCCGCCCGCACGGTGAATTCGCGAAGCTTCGGTGCAAACAGCGGTATCGCGGAAGATGGAAGCGCAGCCATGACACTCTGCCGCTCAGATTGACCCGTCTTCAGCTCTGGCGGTTTCATTTCGCGCGGAGTGCGCTCTCGTGTGACGCGTAGTGCGGATTTACTAGTAGGTCGCTGCGGGGTGTGGCGTTCCTGAATCCGCGGAGGCCTACCGCCTAATGCCGGAAACGTCTTCGGCGGCGGGTAATAAGTCAGCGCTTCGTGAGCAGCCTTTCGCTGCTGGATTTCCACGTGTTTAACCCAGGTTTGCGCCACCGTCCACAACACTGACACAACCGCAAGGTGCCATAGCATGGACTCAATAAAGGCGCCCCACGGCAGCCCGCTGTGAACGAATACATCATTCCAGAAATGGCCGGGCCTCGTCTTGGTGACAACGGGAGGCACGGATCGCCGCAGGAGCGTATCGGCTAAATTGCGAAAAAATACCCGGTGCGCTGGTTCCAGTTCGAACAGCAGTTTTAGGTTCGGAGGTGACTTGAGGCGAGCGTCCATGTTCGAACTCAAGTGCCCCAAACCGGTGTCCATGGACACGTCTGGATGGGATTGGGTGAGAATGTTCTCTAGATTATAGACCAGCAGGCAGGCGGGCCTTACTTACAAGTGCATTTTCGCCCGAACCGGAGTAACCGGCCGGACCTAGGAATTGGCAGAACGTTTCGATACACCCCCTCCAAGACCCGATCGCTTAGACACAGAATCAGTAGAGGAGACTGTCGTATCCGATTTGTTATCTAGAACGATAACCTCGCACTCAACTGGATCTCCCGACCGGGGGTCGTCGTATCGGTAATCGTGCCAAACTGTGGCGTGTTTACGTAACGATCTGGAATGCCGAGATTGGTGTGATTGAGCGCGTTGAAAAACTCCCCCCGAAATTGAAACTTTGTCCGCTCCGTTAAAGCAAAATCGCGGACCAATGCCAGATCGAGCGTCTGCATTCCCGGCCCATATATGGAGTTGCGGCCAACGTCTCCAAAAGTAAAGGCCGCTGGCGTAGCGAACGCGGCGGTGTTAAACCACGCATTAGAAGTATGCGTCCCTGACCCAAAGATTGGCGCTCCGGTGTAGTTTGCCCGAATGGGATTCTCTCCCAGCACCGTGCCGGAATTCGCTGTGTCCCCAAAAACAGAAATGGTGAATGGAAAGCCTGACTGAACTTGATACACCGTCGCCAGTTCCCAACTCTTGGTTATTCGGGAAAGCAATCCAAAATTCTTCAAGCTCGGGATGTTGTAAACCGCACTAAGCGCGAAGCGATTGCGGACGTCACACGCTGCACCTTTTTCCGCCGCGAGATTGTTGTCATTTTGCGGAATGGACGATTCGAACATGGGCGAACGAAAATCCGGCGCAGTGCTGAGATTCTTTGACCACGTGTAGTTGGCCAGCAGACTGAGTCCATGCGAATAACGCCGCCGTAGGTTCACATACCCGGCGTCGTACCAGCTCTCCGCCGTATTCTCCAGCAGATTAATGGTGCTCACCGGGAATGTCACGCTGGTCACATTTACGATCGTGGGCAGCACGGTATCCGGAACAAAGCTAATGGTCGGAAAGGGGCGTCGTGGACCCAGCGCTCCCGGTCCCGGTGGTGCATTGTTGATGAGATGCGCGCGCTGCAAGTGCACCCCGTGATCGCCGAGGTATCCGATTTCGAGAGTCGTATCAGATCCCAGGCTCTTCTCCACCGACAGACTCCACTGTTCGATGTATTGCGCCGGTGCGTGCGGATCCATCGCGGTAAAGCTGACCGTCGTCTTACCTAACACCGGCGGCCCGAAATTGAAACTCTGGTTGGGGCCGGGATTCACGATAGATGCGGTTGGGGTGAAGTTGTCGCTCTGTTGCGTCTCCGGAAAAACGTATGGAACATTGTGCCGCTGATTGCACCACGTATTCAAATCCACAGGGGTATAGAAGATGCCAAACGCCGAGTGGAGTACCAAACCATATTTCGGCAACGCTTGGGAAAATCCGAGTCGCGGGGCCAAATCATGCGTATTCGGGTACATCAGCCCCTGAGGATAGCCGTTCTGCCCTCCGATGAAAGCCGAGGGCACGCCATTATTGAATATCAGATTGGAGTTCGTATATGTCGTATCCACCAGCGGGTTCATAAACTCATAGCGAAGCCCGACCTCAATAGTCGTGGTACGAGTGAGTTGAAAACTGTCTTGCGCGAATCCGTCAACGTCCCATTGCCGAAGCTGCATTTGGGGAATACCAGCCTGGCGCTGCTTCACGGCAGGTAAACCGAGCAGAAAACTGGCCAGCGCCGATCCGCTTCCATCATTTGTAAGCGTCTGGGTCGTAAACCCGTTGGTGAACTGATAATAGCCGCGGTTCTGAAAAAATCCCCACATTGGCCAGATATACCAGCGGTAGCTGCCGCCGAACTTCAGATTGTGGCGTCCATGCTGCCAGCTGAGTTGGTCGCGACCCTCAAGAACCGTGTCCCAGGCTTTCATCGGAGTCGCGGAATAGTTGTCGCCCATCGGCGAGTAACCTTGAATACTAAAGAATGGCGAACCATACGCCCCAGCTCCACCGAAACCGACTCCTTGAATACCAAGCTGACTGACAATGTCATTCGTATTATTGTTCTCTGAATAGCGATGCATGGCCAGCCGTGAAACCGTAATAGTGGCCGTGTTCAGGATGCGGGGATTGATGATCCGGTTCCAGGCAATGACGCCCTGCTGCGAAAAATTGTCATTAAACGTGCCAAAGCCCGGCAGCAATGTTCCGATGCTGCTCGGAGCCATCTCTCCCGGCGTGAAGCCGGTTTCAGAACTGGCTGAATAGCGGCCGGTTAAACTATCGCCTCCATCGAACTCATGGTCAATTCGAACTGTACCTTGATTGTTGACCGCAAGTTCGTTGCGGACATCCATATAGTTGTTGCAGTCGGTCCCCGCGCCAACCACAGTCGGCGCGCCCATCATTGCTTCCCCGCAGGGCATCATCCCCATGCCCACATTGGGTGCAGGCATATACTTCTCAAGAAACAGTTGGGCAGCAGGATTTATCCGGCTCTGCGGAATAACATTGTTCACACCGTTCGCCTGAAATCGGCTCCGGATGAACTGGGGATTGCTCGGGCTGATGGGTTGGCTGGGATTGTAACCAGGATTAGGCTTCGTGCTGGACGGATCGTAGATGCTTACGCCGCTCTGGCTGAAATCACCGTTGATCTCGGCTAGCGTCGGCAAAGTGTCGAACATTGTGTCCGCCATCGCATGATGAAATCCTTCGTAATTCACGAAGAAGAATGTCTTGTGGTGCGTGATCGGTCCGCCAAGGGACGCGCCAAAATCGTTCTGCACCATATGGTTGTTGCCCATCGAATCAAACGAACTGGCATCCATCGCGCCGTTTCGAAGAAATTCGTAAACGGTGCCGTGAAAGTCACTAGATCCGGATCGAGTTACGATATTGATTTGTCCGCCACCAGCCCCCCCCATTTCAGCGGAATAGCTGCCAACCTGCACTTTAAATTCCTGAACTGCATCTGGTGAGGGACTCAGATTAAGGGTATTGAAGGTCGGATCAGTATCAGTCGTTCCGTCGAGCAGGAAATAGTTTCCATTGGGACGGCTTCCCCCAATGCTCACCGCCGAGCGCTGGCCGGGCCGCCAATATAAAGGATTCATGTTCCCGGTTTGTGCGCCGTGGCTCAAGTGTGCGCCCGGCACGGTTAGCACCAGATCAACTAGCATGCGCCCGTTCAACGGAAGATCATGAACACCTTTTGATTCCACTACCTCGCCCAAGCTGGCATCTGTCGTCCGCAATTCCTCGGCCTGACCTGCCACGTTGACAGACTGCGGAACCGAGGCAAGCCTGAGATTTAACCCGAGGGTCAACCTTTGCGCCACTTCCAACTGAAGCGATTGACTAAGCGTCGCAAATCCGGGCGCAGTAACCTGAAGTGTGTAAGTATCCGGCAGAAGTCCTGGCACATCGAAGAGGCCATCTTCATTGCTCATGACCTGCCGCACGGCGCCAGTGCTCTTTGCAGTCACCTGTACCGTTGCTCCAGCCACCGCGTGGGCCTGAGGGTCGGAGACGCTGCCGCTGAGTACGGCGTAGTTACTTTGAGCAATCACCGACAATGAACTGCCAACTAGAAACAGAACAAATAATCTTGCAAGAAATTTACCAGGCACCCGTCCTCCTCAGAACCTTGTGACTTTTTTGCCGAAGCTGAAATGTTTCTGGGTCGCACCGCCGCGATGGGAGTTTGAGGACTGTACCGGGGAAATTAAAGAGGGACAATAGCATTGAAATACTAGTGGTCACGATTTAATACAAATCTGATGCAGCTTGGCTGTCGGCACTAATACAAAACTACTATTGATCGACGCTAGCCCGGGGTGTGATTCTTAATAGCGTTTTCCGCCGCTCTTAGACCTCCGCGTAGCTAGTGCTACGAATGAAAAAACTGTTCGGCCAACGATCGCTCCTCTGGCAACTGGTCTTTCTTTTCCTGTCCGCTGTCTATCTTTTTGCCTTCCCACAGCCAAACCTTATCTATCCGATCTTTGTTTTGCTTCACATGATTGTCGGAGTCATTGCGACCGTCATCCTGCTGGCCCTCCTGGCTCGGTTGCTTCGCGATGCCGGCGGGGTCTTGCGACTTGGCTGGCTGCTTCTGCTCTCGGGTGGCCTCTTAGGTTGCGTCCTGATTTATACCGGCACGGTCCATTCTGAATTCCTTCTTCTTTATACCCATATTATTTTGTGCGTCGCCGGAATTGGCATTGTGTTTGCCGAGTGGGCGGGCAAACGAGGTTGGATGGGATCGAGTGCGGGCTCGTCTTTCGCCCGCGTAGCAATATGCTTTGCTCTCCTCGCTGGACTCAGCTATGGCTCGTGGTACTTCCGACATGCCCGCTGGCTGAATAGTGCGAGAATCGAAAATCCAGACGATTCTCCCGCCAGTATGGACGGTGAAGGCGACGGTCCAAAAGGTGCTTTCTTCCCGAGTTCCGCGCAGGTTTATGGCAACCAGAAGATTCCCAGCAAATTCTTCATGGAGTCCGATTCCTGCAAGCGTTGCCATCAGGATATCTACAACGAATGGAATAGTTCAGCGCATCACTTTTCTTCATTCGACAATCAGTGGTACCGCAAAAGTATCGAGTACATGCAAGACACGATCGGTACCAAGCCCTCCAAATGGTGCGGCGGATGCCACGATCCCGCCGTGCTTTACGCGGGCAAAATGGACACGCCGATCAAGACCTTCGTGCACAGTCCCGAAGCTCAAGCCGGCATGGGCTGCATGATGTGTCATTCCATCGCCAGAGTGAAGAGCACGATGGGCCAGGCCGATTTCTTTCTGGAATATCCCAAATTGCATGAACTCGCGGCCAGCAAGAATCCATTCGTTCGCACCATGCACGATTTTCTCGTGTACTTGAACCCGGAGCCGCACCGCCGCGTTTTCCTGAAGCCCTTCATGCGCAACCAGACGGCGGAATTCTGTTCCGCTTGCCACAAAGTCCATCTTGATGTTCCGGTCAACGATTACCGCTGGGTGCGCGGCTTCAACGAATATGACAATTGGCAGGCAAGCGGAGTTTCCGGTCAGGGCGCACGCTCATTTTATTATCCGCCGAAGCCTATGCAATGCGCGGACTGCCATATGCCCCTCACCAAATCCGCCGATCAGGGCAATGTCAACGGCTTCGTGCATTCGCATCGCTTTCCGGGAGCGAACACTGCCCTGCCCACAGCAAACGATGACATGGTGCAGTTAAAAACTGTCGAAGACTTCCTGAAGGCTGGCGCTTTGACCGTTGATATTTTTGCCCTCTCACCCGAGCAGATGCAGGCAAAGTCCGTTGCAGTAAACCAGAGCGACACGAACACGACTTTTGCTGTAGGTGAAGAAGCGGAATCTAAGATTACTTCCGCGACTACCGGCGAGGTTGCTCCCGTAACCGCGCCGCTAAGCCGCGTGCATGCGGCCGTCCGCCGTGGCGACACTGTGCGCGTTGATGTAGTCGTCCGCACAAAAACTGTCGGCCACTTTTTCCCCGGCGGAACTGTGGATGCATACGACACGTGGCTCGAACTGAAAGCCACCGACGATAAGGGTCAAACAATTTTCTGGAGCGGCATGGTTGAAGACAACGGTCACGGCCCAGTCGAACCCGGTGCGCACTTCTATCGCTCGCTGCAAATTGATGAGCATGGCAACCCCATCAACAAGCGTAATGCTTGGGCCACCCGTTCTGTTGTCTATGTGCGCCTGATTCCTCCCGGAGCCGCGGACACTGTGCACTACCGTCTCCACATTCCAGAAAGCGCGGGAAACAAAATTACCCTTCACTCCCGCCTCTGCTATCGAAAGTTTTCCTGGTGGAACACGCAATTTGCCTTTGCTGGAGTTCCGGGTCCGGGAGATGTGAAGCAAGATTATGATGACCGTCCTGTTACGTTTGACGGATCGCTTAAGGGCGTATCTGCGCACGACGAAAAAATTCCCGATCTCCCCGTAGAGGTCATTGCGGAAAACGAAGTCACGCTTGACGTCGAAGGCCACAGCGCTCCTCGGCCCGAGTCCAAGATTGATCTCCAAGCAAAAGATTGGCAGCGCTGGAACGACTACGGCATCGGCCTCTTCTTGCAGGGAGACTTAAAAGGCGCGCAAGCCGCTTTCGAAAAGGTCACCGAAATCGTTCCCGATAATCCTGAAGGCTGGGTCAACATCGGCCGCTGTGCGGTGCAGGAAGGCGACATGGATCAGGCACGAACAGTGCTGACAAAAGCGCTGTCCATCAATCCAAAACTCGCGAAGACACATTATTTTTACGCGCGAGTTCTGCGTAGCGATGGCAATTACGAGGGCTCCGCCCAGCAATTGCATTTGGTGTTAGCGCAGTATCCGCGCGATCGCGTGGCGCTCAATGATTTGGGTCGCATTCTTTTCCTGCAACGCAAATACGCAGAAGGCGTGCAGGTCTTGAATTCAGTACTGGAAATTGATCCGGAGGACTTGCAAGCGCACTATACCCTGATGCTCTGCTATCGCGGACTAGGTGACGAGAAGAAAGCGCAGGAACACGAGAAACGCTACCTGCGTTTTAAGGCTCAGGAGTCGGCACAAGCGATCACCGGACCCTATCGCGAAAAGCATCCCGACGACAACAACGAACGCCAGGCGATACACGAACATGTTTCCGTGCCATTGCCTGCACTGCAAACCACGAAAATTACCGCTCGTCGTCTCAGCGCTCACAACCCAATTCCAGGCGGCGCCCAATAATAATGAAAAAACTTTCTTTATTGCTCGTCACAATATCCTGTTTTGTAGCCTGTGCCCAGGCGCAGCGCATTCAGTTCCGCGACATCACTGCCGAAGCTGGAATCCACTTCAAGCACAATAATGGCGCGTTCGGAAAAAAATACTTGCCCGAAACCCTTGGCCCTGGTTGCGCGTTCATTGATTACGATGGCGACGGCTGGCAGGACATCGTGCTCATCAACGGAGAAAACTGGCCCGGCCACCCCGGTCCCGCCTCCACGCTGAAGCTCTACCACAACAACCACGACGGAACGTTTACAGATGTGACTCACAAAGCCGGGCTCGATGTTCCTATGTTCGGTTTGGGCGTCGCTATCGGCGATTATGATAACGACGGTCACGACGATCTTTTCGTCACCGCCGTGGGGCAAAGCCATCTCTTCCATAACAACGGAAACGGCACATTCACCGACGTCACCAAGGCCGCCGGACTTTGGGGGCACGACGAATTTTCCACCAGCGCCGCCTGGGTAGATTATGACCGTGACGGCAAGCTCGATCTTGTCGTCGCCAATTACGTGCAATGGTCCATACCGGGCGACCTGTTTTGTACCCTCGATGGCACTCGCAAGTCTTATTGCACGCCTGAGTCATACAAAGGAACAGCTGTGCGGCTTTGGCACAATCTGGGCGACGGAAAGTTTGAAGATGCCACTCAGAAGGCTGGACTCTACGATTCAACATCGAAAAGCCTGGGCATTGCCATTCTTGACTACAACGGCGATGGTTGGCCTGACATCTTGATCAGCAACGATACGCAGCCCAACAAACTTTATTTAAATAAAAAGAATGGAACGTTTGAAGAGGAGGGCGTCGCCGCAGGAATCGCCTTCAGCGAGGACGGCATAGCCCGGGCCGGCATGGGCACGGATGCCGCAGACTACGACCGCTCTGGCAAACCGAGCATTATTATTACGAACTTCGCTAATCAGATGCTTTCCCTCTATCACAACGAGGGCAACGGCCTTTTCGTGGACGAGGCTCCTACCTCTGAAGTCGGCCGCGCAAGCCTCATTACTCTGGGATTCGGTTGCTTCTTCTTCGACTATGACAATGACGGCTGGCCCGATATCTTCGTTGCCGATGGCCACATCGAGAGTGATGTGGAACGCGTGCAGAAACGAGTGATGTATGCCGAGCCGCCACATCTGTTTCGGAATCTGGGCGGCGGCAAGTTTCAGGAAGTCACTGCGTCGCTAGGCAGAGTATTCGCGGACCCCAAAGTGGCGCGTGGTGCCGCCTATGCCGACATTGACAACGACGGCGCTCTCGATGTGCTTCTAACCACAAACGGTGGCCGCGCTTATCTCTTCCACAACGAAGGCACAACCGGCCACAGCCTCCGTATTAAGTTGCAAGGAGTGCAATCCAACCGCGACGGCATCGGCGCAATTGTGCGCCTGACTTCAGGTGGCGACAAGCAATGGAAGATGATGCGTAGCGGGTCCAGTTATCTGTCCCAGAGTGAGCTTGTGTTGACCTTCGGCCTGGGCTCCGCGACCAGGGCCGACGCGTTGGAAGTAGAGTGGCCCAGCGGTCGCGTAGAAAAACTGACAGGCATCAACGCCGGACAGACCGTGACGATCGAGGAAGGCAAGGGAGCCGTTAACTCCCAGCCTTACAGCAAAAGCTGGAGCTCCAACAGCAAGAGGATGCTGGTGAAGCAGGCTCGACAGTAAATCACAAATCAACTTCTAGTTACGTAGATTTGCGCGGAGACTAAGGCGTTCGGAGAGGCATAACGGCATTTATGAAGGGGTTGAAAACATTGGATTTCTCTGACGTCGACGACGACATGAATACCGATCAAGATCTTCGCCACGCCGGGATCAGGGCGAAGGACTGATTTTTCGCTTCAGAACCGCGCTGTTGTTTTCGTCGGTGGCAATTGTGGCCTCGAGTCTTCGATACTCGATGTATTTTTGCGGAGCCAACTCTAGTTCCTTTACTACAAACTCCCGCTTGTAATACAGCATGGTTGAGTCCGCCTTTACCTGACTGCGATATGTGGCGAACCCAACATCAATGTTGATCGGATCGGGCAAGTCGTCCACTTCATAACCTGCCGGAATGCTCACTTCAAAGCTATCCCGCCACGTGCCGGTTTGACCCAGGTCAATCGGATAAACTCTCGGTTCCTGATTGAATGGCCACTCCAGCGAACTTAGTACCCGGGGGCGTATCAGCAACAGATTAGCCCCAGCATGTCTGGCATAGGACTGGGCGGTCACGTCGTAGTTGAGAAGAAGTTTTTTCTCCAGGTCCGCCACATTTGAGGCGGTCTGCGATTGCACCGTGAAGGACGAAAGCGAATCGCGGAGGGCGTCTTCAATAGCCTCGTGCTGCTTGACTGTGCCGAGTTCGTTGAACACTCTTCGCAAGTGCTCAGCCGAGGAGCCGAAACGGGCCTCCGTCACGGCTCCCTTTAAAGTTCCGTCATCGGCGAGCTCGAACTTCGCAGAACGCTGCACCAGATCGGAGTCCGGCTTCAACGTCGGAAGCAGAATCACCTGGCTATTCTTGCTTGCCACCAGAATTCCGTATCCTCCCTGGAGATAGCTGGGCAGTAAACCAATCGGAATGTACTCGTTCGTCGGATCAAAGATGAGATATCGCTGTCCGGTCTTAGCCGTAACAATCGCCTCCATCTGAGGGTCGTGATAACTTTCGGGCAACTCGATGGCGGCAATGGCATGATTCGCGTGAATCGAAGGCAACTGCGGGTCAATGACTCCCCGGCTCGTATCCACCAGCACATAGGTTGATCGCACTCCAACCGCACTGAGCATGGTAATCATTAACGTGACTTTGTCTTTGCAATCGCCATACCGATTCCGAAAAACGTCGGCTGCCGGATGCGGCTGCAATCCCCCGATGCCAATCTCGATCCCTACATACCTGATATCCCGCTGCATAAACTGGGCTATCTTTTGAATACGTTCCGTGAAGTCGGAACTTCCCTTAGTCAGGGTTTTCGCCATGGAGACGACCTCTATCGGACCTTCAGTTCGGGGAGAAGCGAGGTCGTCATACCAATTTCCGATTTCCGCCCAGCGCGCGTCACCTTCGGGCGGGTCCGCCGCTGAAAAGTGCACAACCATGCGTCCCGCAAGCGACTGTTCCGACGGCGCCATAGGAACATGATCAAGGTCAATACCGGGAATGTCTTCTAGTTTCCACTGCCAATGATTTGGTGTTACCTGCGACGGCTCTTGGGGGTCATGGCGCAACCACGCAGCGTAGTACTTCCATTGCGCCGGCAGATTCAACTCAAAAACTGAGTGGACGGTTGGAACTGGGTTTTGAAAGTACCATCCTTCTTCCTTAATATATGATGGGAGAATTTGCTCACTTTCATATGCCACGATTCCTCCCGGATCGGCTCCCGGCGGCACCACCACTTTCGCCTGCTCATCCACGTAGAGCATGCCCCACGCATCGTTTCCTACCACACGAATTTGGTCATCCTTGACCGTATACTGGTGGCCATCAGGGCCAATTGACCAGACGTGAAGGGCGTTCAGTTTGTAGTCTTTGCTGAACGGAACAATGACGGTCGCATAACGCCGCCCCTGCTGACGCAATATCTTGATGACCGTCCTGTAGCGTTCTATCGCCTTCCCGTCGGGCTGGACCGTAAGCATCTTGTCTTCAAGCAACACAATTGCTTTCGTATCCGGAGGGTACTGCGCCAGCTTGGCATTGGCCGCCTCTAAAACCCAATCTGGAAGCGAATTCTTGGCAACCGCAGGCCCCGCCGGCATCAGCGACAGTGCGACGGCGAAGAATAAACTCCTATTCACAACCCGCTCCCTGTCTCATTCGACTTAAGAACGGCCTGTTCCTGATCCTGGCCATTTACTTTCTGAAAGAAGTCCTTTAGACCACTGTAATCACTAGGTGAAAATAAAAAATTGGCGACAATCAACAAACGAGTAACGCTATAGGTATTGCCTTTGGCTTCGTACTTCGCGGTGTATAGAGCGTTATTCGGCAAAGGAATAGTCGCATCTTTTGGAACGCTTTCGATTGCAAGGTTTTTTGGCAACTCGATCGTCACTGTATCCTGGACCGCCGATGCGTAGCGAAGATACACGGGCGTTTCTCGCTTATCGTGAACCAGAAGCGGTTTCGTTCCGGCTTCGAGGAAGTTTGATGGCAAGAATACCCGCTTCGATGTCGCTGTGCCCAAGGAACCCGATACCTCAACTTGGGCCAGCAGCAAGCTCTTCCAGTCTGCAAGTCCTATAAAGTGATTTAATTTTACATCCGCGCCAGGAGCAATGGTCTCCCGCAAGTCGTCTTCGAATTCCTTTTTCACTTCAGTTTCATCACTCACCAGCGCACGCTGCCGCCAATAAAGGGCAGGCGCACCCGACAGTATTATGCGGATGGAGCCGTGAACCCTTCCGTCAGGATCGAGCTGCAACTGAGCGACGCGTGTGGTCTGGGCTTTG
>DASYGR010000132.1:0-6040 GCA_035999525.1 Terriglobales bacterium | reverse complement strand
TCCTACCTCATAGCCTGCCATAGATGATTTAGGGTCGAGTTGCAGCGCATGCTCGAGGTATGTCCTGGCTTCGTCCAAGTCTCGCCGTTTAAACAGAATCGCGCCCAGATAAAGATTGGCGGTGAAATCGTCGGGAGTGAGCTTAAGCGCTTCCCGAAAGGCAGCCTCCGCTTCTTTGATATTTCCAGTCTTGTCCCTTGCCATCCCGGCCAGCGAGTAAATTCCCGGCAGTTTGTCGTTGAGAACGAGCGCCTCGTCAAGATCACGGCGAGCTTGTTCATACTCATTAAGTTGCAGGAGCGTAGATCCGGCCAGCATGTAGGCATCTGCGCTACGACTGCCCTCGGCAACCTTTTCGATTCGCGCGATGCCGTCTCGGCGCTTGTTGGCCTGTATCATCGCTCTTCCCAGAACGTATTCAAAGTCGAGATTCTGAGCATTCTTATCTTCGAGCGGCTCGAGCATCGTTACAGCCTCGGCATATTTTCCGAGGCGCACGTCCGTGTCTCCCAAGAGGATGGCGACTCGAACATCGTTTGGCTGCGCCGCATGCACTGTTTCAAATTGCTTATGCGCATTCTCGAAGTCGCCCTTCTTGTAGTACGCGAGTCCGAGATTCATAAGGATCGGAGTTTTTTGTGGAGGCGCCGATGCAAGCGCGGATCGGTACTCAGCAATCGCGGCATCGAATTGTCCCACGTGCACGAGGGCGGCCCCAAGATTTACCTGCGCTTCAATGGCATGTGGACGCAATTGGAGAAACTTGCGGTACTCCTGAATAGCCGTCGGGAAGTCCCCGCGCTGCTGTGCCTCAATTGCACTATTGAGGAGCTGATCGGGATTCGTCTGCTGCGCGGCAGCCAGAGAAGAAAGTAAAACAAGTATGAGCAAGAAAGCGCGCATCGTCCATAGAATAACGCACGGTTTGACCTCGCATCCACTCTTGTGTTCCGAATGAAAGCACATCTAAAAGGGCATAGCTCGGCATCTTATCCTTCAGACTACATCAAGCAGACGACACAGAGATGGGAGATAATAGACTCATCCATGGAGGTAGACCGTGAAGCTGAAATTGGCATTTTTGTTTCTTGCGATTAGCATTGCCGCGGTGGGGCAACAAGCTAGTGCTCCTCCCGCCGGCGCCGCAATGGCAAAGCCTCCGGACACAATTACGCGCCCTGGCTCGATCCAGGACAGCGGTCTATACGATTATTGGACTGAAATGTCCACGCAGGGACGGGCCGGAGGAGTTCTATTGGGCAAGCTGGCAATGGAAGGCGAACCCCTTCCGTGGGAGCCGATACCAGTCTCGGTAGTCTGCCGGGGAACTGTTCTTGACACAACACAAAGCGATCCCAAAGGCAGATTTGTGATTGCAACCACAAAGGTTCCTGGCGCCCCCAGCACGCAGGCAGACGCAGAACGACAGATGGAAACTCACTTCCAGGGATGCACTGTCCAGGCGATGCTGGCCGGGTTTCACTCCAATGCCATAACGATTACGCAACGCAATTTCATCAACCAGCCCGACCTGGGTACTCTCACACTGTCCAGGGAAGGCAGCGACAGCGGAACCGCGGTCAGTAACACGACCAAATCTGCTCCTGCAAACGCCATGAAATCATTTGACAAGGCGCGGGCGGAGTGGCTGGAGCAGAAACCCGACCGTGCGCAACAAGATCTGAAGAAAGCAGTGCAAATCTATCCTCAGTTCGCCGAGGCGTGGTATCAGCTGGGGAACATACAGGAAAGCTCCAGTCGCGAGGAAGCGCGAAATTCCTACTCCAAAGCGGCAGTGGCTGACCCACAGTTTGTGCTGCCGTACGAACGGCTTGCGGCGTTTTCCGCACAGGATAGCAAATGGAAGGATGTGGTGGACAATACGAGCCACGCGCTGCAACTGGATCCGGCGGGGACGCCCCAACTCTGGTATTACGACGCCATGGGAAACTTCCAACTGGGAAAAGTAGATGCCGCTGAGAACAGCGCCAATAAGGCGCTCGCGCTCGACCCGAAGCACACGATCCCGAACACGGAACAGTTGCTGGCCGTAATTTTGGCGCAAAAAAAGGACTATCCGGGAGCGCTTGCACATTTGCGGAACTGCCTTACCTACATGCCGGCAGGTCCAAGCGCGGATCTTGTGAAGCAGCAGATTGCACAGGTCGAGGCGCGAGTTCCTGCTCCGAAGTAGCCTTCTAAAACGATCTCAATTCTATACTCGGCAGCCACTGGTATAGACGGAAGCCGAATTGCCCTAGTGGCCGCGCTCTCCGTATAGCACTTTCACTTGTGATGCGTAGCGCCGATAATCCCTGAATTCAATTTCGTTCAGAACCGCTTCCCGCTTGCCCTGCGTGAGACCGACAGAAGCTCGTATGGGCACCAGGTAATCGTGAGTGCCAATCGTGACATAGTCATAGTCCACTGTGATGGCGGTCGAATGCAACGTAAAGTTACGCGGAACGCCATCTGCTTCCAAGGTGATCCGTCGAACGCTCCTCGTAGCGGCGTCTATGTAAACAAGGCCGTGAAAGGCAACGTCCATGTTTTGAGTGCTATCACTCAGGCTGAACATTGAGTCCTTCTGCGCCACCCGGTAACTGAGCACGTTGACGGTTCCGCTCCCAAGCGCGTCCGTTTCCTTATACTGAAAATCGGCATTCGAAGAAAGTGAGAAAACTGCCTTGAGCACGCCGCCGAACTCTCCCTGCGAGATTGGCCCGTTCAGGTCCGATCGTTGCTCGGCCGTGCGTTGGCCATTTACTCGCAGCATGGTGCGGCTTTCAGCGTTATCAACATAGCGCAATCGTTCGGCAAATGTATCCTTGTGCTTCCATCGTCCAGATCCTGCGGAATCAACTGACCGATCAGTTATTTCGACGCAGGTAAAATTCGGCAGGGACACAGAGTAGCTCAATGCGTGACCTCTCGCATCCTCCACAATGGTATGCAACTGATCGGGCGTGGGAGGTGGTAGGGGGTCTGCGGCCGAGGTAATGGTGAGCCGCCCGATTTGGCGGGATCCGAGGCCAGGAGTCTCGACCTTCGAATCGGATACCGCCTCGATATCGTTACCCCGAGGTCCCGACCCTTTGTCGGGCACCACTGCGCTGGCCAGTTCTGCTCCCTCGACCGTGAACGATGTTCGGCTCGCGGTCGTTTTTTCACCCTGCGTTAGTGTTGCCGTCACGTCATAACGCCCGGCAGGCAAAGAACCTGCCTGGATGGACGCGAGATAAGGCACGGCTCCGGGGCCGCTAGCTTTCCGGAGAGGCAGCGGCATGTTTGCGATCGGTTCGCCATTTCTGAGAACCTCCATCGCGAGCCTTGGCTGTTCAGAAGATTGAGCATCGGGGTGAATCATGAAGAACAGAGCAATACTCTTGGCTTTATTGGTGATGTCACCGGCGAGATCCGGCACAATCCTTCCGTTTTCATATTGAAGCGGTTCCATCGGATCTGTTTCTGGCTTAAATGGTTCCGTACGCCGGACCAGGGTCATATCGCTCAGAGATGGCCCATTAGGAGTCGGGGAGATTTCAAAGTTGGAGCGCTGCGCGCTGACCTTTCCGCTGTTTAGGTCCAATATCGCGGTCTCCAACGAATATTCGCCGGGTGTAGCACTGAAATGTCTCTGCAAGGTAATCATTTCCAACTGTGCCTGGTCCATTGATTCAAATGAGCCATGCCGGGGAATGTCATCGCCGAAGTGTTCGACAACTTCGCCATCCTTGTTTTTAATCTGCGTGACAATCGCCAAATGCACCGAAAATAAGTGGGTATTAGAGTCCTTGTGCATTTCCAGTTCAGACATTGGGACTTCGACCACCAGCGAATTTGCATTTCCGTCGGGCAAGTCTCCCATCCGTAGGACTTCGGAGCGGAACTTTAAATCTGAAGGCAACTGCGGTTGGCTTAGAACTTTCAGGAGCGGAAGTTCGAAGGGTCGCATTCCGGAATCGCTGTCGGGCGGCAGAGCGAAATATCCTGCTCGGGACTGGATTTTGAGTCCTTTCCGGACCGGTCTTACTGTGACTGGACGAAACCGCCCGTTGTAGTCCTCGATGGATGGCACGTAGGACGCCTCATAATAAGTTGTCATGTCTTCGATCAGGAGGCGTAGAGGCCTCTTCAAGTTATCCGCTGCCCCGATATAGGCGCCTCCCGTGCTTGCCGCCAGCTGGGTCATCGGATTTTTATACTCTGCCAGCACGCCAGTCTCAAATCGGCTGTACTGATCACCAACCTGCGTCTGCATACCCGGCGCGATTGCATTCACGCCACCGGCAGGAGGTCCACTTAACGGCGCGGGGGAATACACGTGGGCTGACATGGCATTTCCCATGGCCATCGTCGCGACCAATCCTTGACCCGCCTGCGGGTCAATTGCGTTCGCGTCTATCGTGTAAATACTCACACCGCCCCGGTTCGCCGCTCCTATGATGGATCGCAACAGATCATTTCCATCCGAATCAAGCTGCAAGCCCTGGGCAAAATAAATAACAATTTTTCGACCTTTGACTTGCCGCTGCATTCGTGACAGGGCTAGCAGGCCAGCAAGCGAAGGCGCGGCATGCTGATCTTGAACAATCCGCTGCGACTCTTCCAGCGATGCGAGCATGATCCGGGCAATGGAACGATCCTTTGCGCTCACAGTCGTGCCTGCGGTACCAACGCCAGTTTGCGCCGCCGCGATAAGCTCTTTTTCGGGAAGCACGGACGGATTTCCAGGGCCAGCTTTTGTGGCCTCAGTCGCCACGCTGATGGCCTTAGTGAGCGTGCTGCGGTCGGACGTGAACTCCTGAAATAACTTCAAGCGCCCGTCAACTTTCAGCACAGCGAACGAGATGCCGCTATCAGGCGCCATTTTGAGAATATTTGCGGCTATCTCACGTGCGTTCTTGCCCGATGACGAATCGAAACGGTCGAAGACGAGCGTTACAAGGTGCTCGGCATGCGCGTCACCACTGACAAGCCGCAGATCCTTAATTTTTACGGGAGACCCGTTATCGGTGACGGTAATGTCTTCGGGCTTGAGATCAGGAACTGGCTTGTTCTTCTTATCGCGGACTACAAGATCAAGCGAAACTTCGTCGGCGTTCGTAAGAATCGTCGGCGGTGGGGCAGACGCTGCCGGGGCGGACACCGCCGGAGCAGTTTGGCCGTAAGCGCTTCCACAAGACGCTAATGAAGCGAATATAAGCAGTGCGATTAACCAGATGGGATGTCGAGAGTTAAGTGCGGCAACCATGGACATACTTCTCCAATAGCCAATGAAATACGGTTGGATAGAGCCTTCAAAGGCCCTAAACATCTAGCTCAGAATTGTAAGGCGAGTAGCAGCTCGGCACGCGATTTATTTTTAGAAGGAAGGCGGAGGGCTTCCAATGCTGGTTACTGGACATTGAATGACACTTCGACATCAATTCGAACAGGCACGGGAATGCCTTTCAACGTGGCAGGTTTAAATTTCCAGGTCTCGACTGTCCTCGCTGCTTGATCATCAAGACCGCAACCAACCGGATCAACGATGGCTATACTGGAGGGCTCACCGGCCGGTGTTACCGTGAGAGCCAAGACCAGCGTTCTCTGAAGCCTAAGTGATGCGGCCACGTCGCCATACTGTGGAGAGGGGTCAAATAATACCTGTGGAGGGACCACCGCACGGTCTTTTTCCCCATAGGGGAGCGAGGAAACATCAACGCCCGCCGTGGGCGGCAATGGTGTCTTGGTCTTCGCGTTCGCTTCGCAAGGCATTACGAGGTCGCCATCTCCGGTCCGTTGTAACGCACCTTTGATACGATGGCAATCTGGGCCTTTTTTTTGTGGCACGGTCTCCCACGCACCGGAAAGTATAGCTTTCCAGTAGTCCGGCGCGAGATCAACCAGGCGTTCGTTAGCTCCTAAGAATATGTGTTCTACGGCGTCCAGCAACGCGGCGTCGGATTGGGCCTGCGCGTCTCGATCAACCGTGATGGACACACCTAATTTCGTAGTAACCGGGACAAATTTGGATCGTTTCGAGTCGTAAATCTCC
>DASYGR010000107.1:0-14374 GCA_035999525.1 Terriglobales bacterium | reverse complement strand
AAGGCCCCCAATGGGCCGAGGGCGTTTGATTAATTGGGCAGCGGTTAATCAGAGAGAACACGAAACTGCACTAAGTTTTGGCCTACAGAATTCCTTTGTGTACCTTCGTGTCCTCTGTGGTTAAAGCCTTCGTTGTTGACTCCTCGTTGACAGCTAATCCCCTGTTACCAGCGGCGCCTTAACCTCGTTCATGATCTGCACCTTGCTATGTTTGCGTCCGTAACCGAAATAGATCGCCAGCCCAATGAACAGCCACACGATCAGCCGCAGCAGCGTCCAACCCGACAGCGAAACAATCAGAACACTGCAGAAGATAATGGACAAAATCGGGACCAGGGGTACTAGCGGCGTTTTGAAAGGCCGCTTCAGCTCTGGATGAGTTCGGCGCATCACCCAGACACCCAGGCTGACCAGGACAAACGCGAGCAGAGTGCCTACGCTCGTCATCTCGTCCAAGATATTCAGTGGAATCAGCGTCGCCAGAAGGGCAACAAAAATTCCCACCACAATCGAAGTAATGTAAGGCGTGCGGAAGCGGGGATGTATCTTGCTGGCCCATGGCCACAGCAGTCCATCCCGCGACATGGAGTAGAACACGCGCGACTGGCCAAGCAGCATTACTAGCATGACAGTCGCCAACCCCGCCAGAGCGCCAAGCTCCACCATAAACGTGGCCCACTGCTGTCCGGCGACGCGAACGCCGATAACGACGGGGTCCGGAACGTTGAGTTCGGAGTATGGAACCAGCCGGGTCAGCAATCCGGAAACGAGAATGTAGAGCACCGTGCAGATCACGAGCGAGCCGAGAATGCCCAACGGCATGTCTTTCTTCGGATTTTTGGCTTCCTGTGCCGCGGTCGAAACTGCGTCAAACCCGATATAGGCGAAGAACACCACACCCGCGCCCCGCAAAATGCCCGACCAACCAAACTGTCCTCTCTCGCCCGTGTTTGCTGGAATAAAAGGATGCCAGTGATTGGGTTGCCAGGAATGCGACATTAGGAATGCAGTCGCCAAGGCAATGAACATGCACACAACAGCCACTTTCAAAATCACGATTGCAGTCGTAAAATTTGCCGATTCTTTGATTCCAATCACCAGAATCGTAGTGATCACCAGAATTACCGAAAAGCCCACATAGTCGTATTTCAAATGCACGGGAATTCCGAACAACATGAAATTTGACGTGGGTATTGCGGGCAGACTCCAACCGATGTCGTGCAGAAACGCTCGCAGGTGGCCGCTCCATCCGACTGCAACCGTGGCCGCGCCGAACGCATATTCCAAAATCAAATCCCAACCGATGATCCACGCAGTCAGTTCGCCGAGCGTAGCGTACGAATAAGTGTAGGCGCTGCCTGCGATGGGAATCATGGAAGCAAATTCGGCATAGCAGAGGCCCGCAAATCCGCACGCGGTGCCCGCCAAGACGAATGAGATCACGATCGCCGGTCCGGCAAACTGCGCCGCGGCCTGTCCTGTGATTACGAAAATCCCGGCTCCGATAATAGCGCCGATTCCCAGCGTGAGAAGGTTCAGCGGTCCCAAAGCCCGTCGCAGAGTCTGCACTCCAGGCTCTTCCTCTGCTTCACGCATCAGTGTGGGCAGATCTTTCCTTGCGAATAATCTAAGACTCATTCATCCCCTTTTCCGGAAAAGCCTTCACTTTCCACGCGAAGTACACCGGAATTCCCAGCAGCACAATAATCAAACCCGGCCAAGTGTACTGTGGTTTGTAGCGCAATAGTACGGCATCAATGAATAATGCCATCAAAATATAAATTGCAGGCAGCACCGGATATCCAATCGCGCGATACGGTCTATCTGCATTCGGACGCGTCCGGCGCAGCACGAACAGTCCCACAATCGTCAGAATATAAAACAGCAGCGCCGCAAAAATAATGTAATCGAGAAGCTGTCCGTAACTGCCCGAGAGACACAGCACGCAGGTCCAAACCATCTGGACCATCAGAGAAATCGCCGGCGTCTTGTATGTCGGATTCAGTTTAGCCACGCTGCGAAAGAACAGGCCGTCTTTGGCCATTGCGTAGTAAACCCGCGCACCCGCCAGAATCAGCCCGTTGTTGCAACCGAAAGTCGAGAGCATGATTGCCGCCGCCATCAGCAATCCGCCGGCGCTGCCGAACATTTGGGTCAAAACCGCCGTGGCGACCCGGTCTTCCGTCGCGTATTGGATCCCTCGCGCAAGAATCGTGGCCCCGCTTCCCACACCCTCCAGCGGCAGCACGCTCAGATAAATAAAATTGCAGGCGATGTAAAGCGCGCCGACCCCCGCCGTGCCGAGCGCCAGCGATAGCGGCAGGTTCCGGCTGGGATTCTTCACTTCACCCGCCGTGAATGTGACGTTGTTCCACGCGTCCGAGGAAAATAGTGATCCCACCATGGCGACGGCAAGAATGGTCACTGTGCCAACCATTACAGTCGGTCCGCCCACTCCGACCTGCACAGCATGTTGCACGCTTAATCCCGCATTACGCCAGAAGTTTCCGTTAAAATTTGCCGCCAACGCTTGCGCGTTCCGTCCCACAAAGATTCCGAGAAATACCAGTCCCAGTAATGCCGCAATCTTCGCAAACGTAAAAACGTTCTGGATAAGCGCTCCGGTCTTGACACCGAAAATATTTATCACCGAAAGCACGATGACCATCAAAACAGCGATCAGATTCTGCGTGTTGAGCCCAATCTCCATGTTCCCCAAAACCATCGGGCCAATATGGATGGGCGGCACTTTCCAGAAATGCAAAATCCAGTTCGTAGACGATACCGCCGGAAAGAAAACGCCAAGAAACTTGCCAAATGCCACGCCTACAGCCGCAATCGTTCCCGTCTGAATTACCAGGAACAAGGTCCATCCATAGAGGAATCCCCAAAGCGGCCCCAGCGATTCGCGAAGATACACATATTGCCCGCCCGCTCGCGGCATCATCGCGGCGAGTTCGCCGTAGCTCAGGGCAGCAATGATCGTCATAACGGCCGTCACCACCCATGCGCCGATCAGGAGTGCCGGCGAATCCACTGCCCGTGAAATATCCGCCGACACAATAAAAATGCCCGACCCGATCATGGACCCCATCACCAGCATCGTCGCGCTGGTCAGACCCAGGCCTTTTACCAGTTCTTTATCTTGATCTTGAATTGTGGGATGGGTTTCCGGTTTGTTCGAAGATCCGCGGCTGGATTTGATTTCAATACCCATGGTTCGTCTAGCTTTGAAAGGGCATGGCTTCAGCCATGCCGGAAATCACAGGAAACTATCGCCGGGGCGGCCGCTCCCTTTCAAAACTGCCATGACTTTAACCCAATATGCGCAGAAATTCCTCAACTGATTTTCGCGGATCCCGTATCAAGTCGGATATCACCGCCACCGAATCCGCCCCTGCATCCGCGACCGCGCGGCAGTTGGCACGGGAAATGCCTCCAATCGCCACCAGCGGCTTGCGAGTAAGAAGCCTCGCCGCACGCACCCCGTCAATGCCAATCACAGGATCAGGATTCGCTTTACTCGACGTCGCAAACACCGGCCCAATCGCAATGTAGTCAGCGGACGTTTTATCAGCCGCAATGACTTGCTCAGGATTGTGTGTTGAAACCCCAAGCATCAGATTCGGACCAATTACTCTGCGCGCGCTTTTAGCCGGCAAATCGTCCTGCCCCACATGGACTCCGTCAAACCCCGCCGCCACGCACAAATCAGCGCGGTCATTCATGATGAGTCTTACCGAATCTTCAACCAGGTCTCTCAATTTCCGCGCCTGATCAAGAATCTGTCTCGCATCCCCAGACTTGTTGCGGTATTGTAGAAGACTAACCCCGCCGGCGCCGAATTCACACGCCGCGGAGAAAAGAGCGTCGGTGTCCGGGAAGCAGTCGACATCCAAAATCGCGTAGAGCCGTGGAAGTCTCACCATGCAAATCATTTATACATTTGTCATCCGGAGCACAGCGAGAAACCTATGTAATTTGGAGAAACGATTTCTGAAAGACTCGCGCACTTTGACGCCCGGCATTTGGCGAATGATATATCAAGACCAATCTTGATTTATCAAGATAGCTCTTTTAGAATTCAAACTTAGAACCATGCCGACACCAACCACCAAGAAGTTCACGCCTGAAATTGACGCCAAACTCTACGATGAGTTTGTCGCTCTTGCCGAACAGAATGGGCAAACCAAGCGGCACGTTCTCGAACAGGCGCTCAAGTTTTACCTTCGCAATGTCGTTCCATCGCAGCACCTCGTCCGGACCGAAGTGATGGACGCCTTCGAGCAGTCAGTTACCCGCAACCGCGATCTGTTAGAGCGCCTCGCGAAATAAATGTCAGATTACCTGACGGTAGCCGAAGTCTACCGGATGCAGCACCGCTTGATCGAACTCTTTGGCGGCATCCGTGGCGTTCGCGACAAGGGCGCGGTTGAGGCCGCCGTCTTTCGTCCACAAATCGGTTATTACAATTCCCTCGAAGAGGAAGCCGCCGCGCTGATGGAATCCCTCGGCAACAATCACGGCTTTGTGGACGGCAACAAGCGCATCGCGTTCACTGCCGCCGACGTCTTCCTCCGCCGAAACGGCTTCTACATCAAAATCAGCGCCTTGGATGGATATAAATTCATCTACGGCTCAATGGACCGCCACGAATTCCGCTTCGCGAAAATTCTGGAATGGATCAGACAGCACATGAAACCTCTTGCTTAGACCATTGTTGATGGGTTGGAACACTGCAATAAATGTCGAAACGCACGTCACTGGATTACCACCCTGCTAGACTAGGCAGCCATGAAAACACTCATTCGAATCCTTTGCGTAGTGGTTCTCCTGGCGACACTCGGAGTTGCACAGGATGTCATTCCTCTTCCCACCAGCACAGTTCCTAACGCGACGCAGGAGAACTATCCGGAGAAAGAGTATTTCTCGAAGCTCTGGAATACGGAAATCGTCGCCAATGTGACCAAGCCGAGCCTGACCGTTTTCAAGCCTTCTCCGGAGTTGAGAAATGGCACCGCCCTGGTGATCTGCCCGGGCGGCGGCTTTATGGCCCTCTCCATCAACAGCGAGGGCAACGACGTCGCCAAGTACATGGCCGCGAGAGGCGTGACAGCCTTTGTGTTGAAGTACCGGCTCGTGCATACCGGCGAGGACGCTCCACAGGAATTTACTGACCTGTTCGCAAACAAACAAAAATTTCACGAGGAGGCCGGGAAGGTTATTCCCCTGGCCATCGCCGATGGATTAGCGGCGGTCGCTTACGTTCGGCAGCACGCATCGGAATGGGGAGTTTCTCCCGACCGCGTCGGCATCATTGGATTTTCGGCTGGGGGAGCAGTCACGGCAGGAGTCGCCTTCCACTACCTTCCTGAAAGCCGCCCCGCCTTCGTAGCCCCGATCTATGCGGGCGCGGAAGATTTTGAGGATGCCACCGTTCCACCGGACGCACCGCCCATGTTTATTGCGGCTGCGACCGATGATCAGCTCGGGCTCGTGCCGACCAGCATTCTCCTGTACGAAAAGTGGATCGGCGCACACAAATCAGTCGAACTGCACCTTTACGCAAAAGGTGGCCACGGCTTTGGAATGCGGAAACAGAACATACCGACGGATCATTGGATTGACAGGTTCGCCGATTGGATGGAGTTACAAGGCTGGTTGAAGAAGTGAATACGGCAACTGGAACATCGAAATCTATGATCCAATATATCGAATTCATGGGCGCGGTTTACCAGGAGGTGGACGGCGCAAGTTGGGGGTGGATATGGAGATGAAGCTTTCAGACGCGATGCAGATTCTGGAACGCGGTCCGCGAACCGTCGATCAGTTGCTACGAGGGCTTCCTGAGGAGTGGGTCCACGCGACTGAAGGTGGGAATACATGGAGTTGTTACGACGTCGTGGGACATCTGATCCACGGGGAAGTTACGGATTGGCTGCCCCGGGTGCGAATCATTCTCGAACATGGCGAGAGCCGCACGTTCGAACCCTTCGACCGCTTGGCGCAAAAAAAAGAAGATCGAACTCGGCCGATTGAGCGCCTGCTCGATCGTTTCAAGGAACTGCACGAACAGAATCTCGATTCCCTGCGCGGAATGCACTTGAGTTCCGAGGATCTCTCACGCACCGGGGTTCATCCAGTGGACGGGATCGTCACGCTAAAGCAACTAATCTCGGCGTGGGCGGTGCATGACTTGACCCACATATCCCAAGTCTGCCGCGTTCTCGCGAAACAATATGAAGCTGAAGTGGGTCCGTGGAAAGCGTATCTGGGCGTGCTTAATACTTGGATTGATCGGTCTAAAGATAAACAAGCAAGACTCGCCGGGTAAAACCTTCCTGATGGAAGGTCTATGAAAAGCCAGTTTCCAGTCTTGAGTTTGCTGCTCTCAGTTATTGGCGAATGCTGAAATAGTGCGCCACCGTGGGCTTGCCCGGTGGCGCGACATAGTTTTAATGCCTACTGGGGCGGCGTTGTGGTGGTCGTTGTGGTTGATTGGCTCTCCGGCTGTGCCGGCGTGGTGGTCGTGGTGGTTGTCTGTTTTTCTTTCTTTACTTTCTTGTGATGGTGCTTGTATTTCGTCGTGCTTTCGGTGGTCTGTGTGGTTTGGCTCTGCGGCTCTGTTGACGGATTGGTAGTCGTGGTGGTGGTGCTTTCCGTTTGAGCTGGCTGAGTGGTCGTGGTCGTTGTGGATTGCGTGGTGTCCTGCGCGATTACTGGTAGGGACAGGGCAAGCGTCAAACATGACCCGGCCATGACAGCAGTTACTTTCTTAAAATCCATTGGAACCTCCTGATTGGTCCTGACTGGATGATACAGTAAGATGCCACAGCTTCGATAGGTCACGCGAAATGACAGATGAGAAAACTCTCATGTTCGGATAGCTTGAACTAACAGCCATACATTCAGCACCGCGATCACGACGGCGGTAGTCCAGGACAGCGCTTTCAGCCAGGGAGCATTCACGAATTCCCCCATTTTGCGCTTGTCGCTGGTAAACAACACAAGCGGGACGACGGCGAAGCTAAGTTGCATGCTGAGCACAACCTGACTGAGAACCAGAAGATTTGCGGTTCCTCTTTCTCCCCAAAATGCCGTGACAACGATTGCCGGGACGATGGCAAGACCACGCGTGATCAACCGCCGAAGCCAGGGGCGCAAGCGAATATTCAGAAATCCTTCCATGACGACTTGTCCTGCCAAGGTCCCAGTTAGGGTCGAGTTCTGGCCGGAGGCCAGCAATGCCAGCGCAAATACGGTGCTTGCGCCGGTGATTCCGAGGATGGGCGATAGGAGTTTGTAAGCGTCCTGGATTTCGGCGACCTGGTGATAACCATTGCGGTAGAACGTTGCAGCGGAGACAACTAGGATGGCGGCATTCACGAAGAGCGCGACGCAAAGAGCGAAGGTGGAATCAATGGTGCAAAAGCGGATCGCTTCGCGTTTCCCGCGGGGCGTGCGCTCGTAATCGCGGGTCTGCACAATTGCCGAATGCAAATAAAGGTTGTGCGGCATGACGGTTGCGCCAAGAATTCCAATGGCGATGTACAACATTCCACGATCGTGAAGAATTTGCGGGGAGGGTACAAAGAATCCGTGGGCGAGGCCAAGAATGCTGGGGTGAGAAAATACGACTTCCAGCAGAAAACAAAAACTAATTGTACCGATCAGGGAAATCACGAGGGCTTCAAGAAAGCGGAATCCCTTTTGTTGGAGAAATAAAATCACTAGCACGTCGAGGGCCGTGAGGCAAACGCCGAGCAACAGGGGAATGTGGAACAACAAATTCAACGCAATGGCTGAACCGATCACTTCGGCGAGATCGCAAGCGGCAATGGCGATTTCCGCAACGCCCCACAAGAAGAACGCGGATGCCTGGCTGTAATGGTCGCGGCAGGCTTGCGCCAGATCCCGCTCGGTAACGACTCCCAATTTTATGGCCAGGGTCTGAAGCAGGATGGCCATGAAATTGGACACCATGATGACCGAGAGCAGCGTGTAGTTGAATTGCGAGCCCCCCGCGAGGTCGGTCGCCCAGTTGCCGGGGTCCATGTAACCGACAGCGATGAGGAAGCCAGGTCCGGCAAATGCAAGCAGTGTGCGAAAGAAGGAAGAAGAGCGGGGGACGCGGAGGCTGCGATGAATCTCAGGCAGGCTGGGACTGGTTGCGCTGATTCTCCATGCCTGGTCGCCCGCCGTCATCATGATTCGTTATGGCTCGTGACGCGCAGGGCGATTCGCGAGCATTAGTGTCAGTATACATGAATTAGTAAACTATGGTTAACAGCTTTCTTTGTGGCTGCTGGGTGAAGTGTTTGATGCGACACTTACATTAGCCTACCCGGCTGTCCTATGTATTTCGGTGGCTGGGATATCATTGAAGCACTCAATCCGCTCGAGAACTTTATTTTGTCTTTTCTAGATCAACTCAATCCGCAGCAGCGCGAGGCCGTAGAAACGACAGAAGGGCCGGTGCTGATCCTTGCGGGCGCGGGCAGCGGGAAGACTCGCGTCATTACCTACCGCATCGCTCATTTGATCGAAAATCTTGGAGCGATGCCGGAATCTATTCTGGCGATGACTTTCACGAATAAAGCCGCGTCTGAGATGGCGGAGCGCGTTGACAAGCTGGTTGGAGGACTCTCTATTGCCAAGCCGGTGCTGGCGACATTCCATTCATTTTGCGTTCGGATGTTGCGCCGGGACATTGAAGCACTACGAATTCCTTCGAGCGTTCCGGGCAATCCTCCGATTGGATACACGAAGAACTTTGTCATCTATGACGAGTCGGACCAGCAGCAGCTGGTGCGATCGGTGATGCGGCGCCTTGGGATTGATGACAAGCAAACCACGCCAAGAGCTGTTTTAGCGCATATTTCGCATGCCAAGAATCATATGCTCGACCCGCAGGAAGTTTATCTGCAGTCGTCTGACCCCAAGACTGAGCGCGTCGCACAGATTTACGCGGAGTATCGCAAGGAATTGGCAAAGGCAAACGCTTTCGATTTCGATGATTTGCTGCTCGAGGCAGTCCGATTGCTCAAAGCGGCGACGGAGGTTCGCGAATATTACAACCGGCGATTTCAATACATTTTGGTCGATGAGTATCAGGATACGAACCGTCCACAGTATGAATTGATGCGGTTGCTGGCGGGCTCCAGGCATAACGTGTGCGCGGTCGGAGATGAAGATCAATCCATTTATTCCTGGCGCGGTGCGGATATTCGCAACATTCTTGAATTTGAAAAGGATTTTCCTGAGGCGAAGATCGTCCGGCTGGAGCAAAACTACCGTTCGACGCAAAACATTTTGCAGGGAGCGTCGGCTGTGGTCTCGAATAACATCCAGCGCAAAGGTAAAAATCTTTGGACATCCCGGCAGGGCGGCAGCCAGATCGGTTATTACGAAGCTCCAGACGGCGAAAACGAAGCCCTGTTTGTCGCCGACAGAATCTCGAAATTCCTTCGCGAGTCGGTCGAGCAAGGTGAAAACGCGCGAGTCGCGGTGCTCTACCGGACGAATTCTCAGTCACGCCTGTTTGAAGAGGCGATGCGCCGTTATCAGATGAAATATCACGTCGTAGGCGGCTTTTCGTTCTACGAACGGGCTGAAATCAAGAACATGATTTCGTATCTGAAAGTCATTCATAACGTAGACGACACGATTTCGCTGATGCGGGTGATCAACACGCCGGTTCGTGGAATTGGAAAGACGACGATTGAAACCTTGGAGCGCATTGCGCTGGAGACAGGCATGTCTTTGTGGGGCGCGATTAACGAAGCCATTGAGCGTCAGCTCCTGCCCTTGCGGGCGCTCGCGGCGCTGAAAAGTTTCCGGGACCTGGTTGACGATGGGCGGGCAATGCTGGCAGGAACGTACGCCGAACGCCTGGAGAAGACTGCAGCGACGGAAGTACGCGACGACGAACACGCGGAAGAGGTGATGGACGAGACTCTGTTCGATCCGATGGCATTCGATTTCGAAGCTTTCGATCCGGAACCAAGCAATGGAGAGATTGACGTCCCGGCCGCCCTCTCGGGTGAGGACGCCCGACGTCCCACTGATTCTGAAGATGGAGTGGAGGGCTTTCGCGCTTCCGGCGCGGTTGCGAATACTGCCGAAATCCTCAAGTTTCTTATTGACCGCACGGGCTACATCAAGCTGCTCGAAGAAGAGGATACTCCTGAGGCGTATTCGCGAATTGAGAACTTGCGGGAACTGGTGAATGCAGCGATGGATTCGCGCGACCGCGGCGAAACGCTCGATCAATTTCTGGATCATGCGGCTTTGGTGAGCGATGCGGATTCTTACGACGCCGGCTCGCAGATCACTTTGATGACGCTTCACGCGGCGAAGGGATTGGAGTTTCCGCTTGTGTTCTTATGTGGGCTTGAAGAGGGATTGTTCCCGCATTCGCGAACATTTCTGCATCCTGATGATATCGAGGAGGAGCGGCGACTTTGCTATGTGGGAATGACCCGCGCGATGGACACTTTGGTTCTTACGCGAGCTGTGTACCGGAGAAGGTATGGGACTGATCTGCCCGAGGCCAGCATTCCCTCGAGATTCTTAGACGAAATTCCGTCGCAGCTGTTGGAGGATTTGGGAGCAGCCACAAGAAGCAAAAGCTCGCGGACAGGAGTGTCGGCGCCACATCGTCAAGCGCAAGGCGAGACGCACTACGCTTATGAAGATGAGGACCAAAGTGCTACGTGGGCTGCGCGAAGCAAGCAGCGTCGGACGCCTCCGGTACGAACTTACAACTCCATTGACAACATTGCGGAGTTTTTTGCTTCACGTGGGAAGAAGTTCAGCCTGCCCAAATTGCCCGTGAAAGAGCCTGAGGGCAAGAAGGGGTTTCGTCCAGGACAGAAGGTGAAGCATCCGAAATATGGCGAGGGTACCGTCTATCAGCGCGAAGGGGACGGTGAGGAGGCCAAGATTACTGTACAATTTCCTCGCTTCGGTTTGAAGAAATTGGTGGAAAAATATGCGCAGCTGGAACGCGCTTAATTTATTTTCGTGTCTTATTGATGGAAAGGACGAATGGCGAATACATCGAGTTTGAGCAAAAAAGAACGCAAAGCATCGAAGAGAGCGGCGCGGAAGAAGAAAAAAACAGAGAAACCGCTTAAGCCGCGAGAATACGCGCGCGGATCGGCAAAACGCAAAGTGAAGAAGCTGGCACGCGGCACTTCGAAGCGGTAATTCGAATTCAGCACTGAGCAGTCAGCACTTAGCAATTGCATTTGCACTCGGCATTTGGCCGCTTGGGTGAATGCCGAGTGCTGAATGCTAATTTTTGGAGCGTTTCCAATTGGCTGACCCGCCCATATCCGCCGCGAAGACCGTTCGGACTTCCGACAATCAGCTTTTCTGCTGCAAATCCATAGACAAACTCATTTCTGAGGCCGAAGATCCGCAGCATCGCCTCAAGAAAACTCTTGGACCCTGGTCGCTTACCGCGCTTGGGATTGGCGCCATCATCGGTTCGGGAATTTTTGTGCTCACCGGAACCGCTGCCGCAGGGGAGCATTTTGAAGCGCCTTCCATCCTGCATGCGCAGGTGATGGACTTGCTTTTCAATTTCCTCCGCACCGGGAGCACCGCGGGGGCGCTGATGCATGGGCGCCCGGCGGCGGGACCGTCTATCGCAATCTCATTTTTGCTGGTTGCGGTTGCTTGCAGCTTTGCGGGATTGTGCTACGCGGAACTGGCTTCGATGATTCCCATCGCGGGCAGCGCTTACACGTATTCCTACGCCACGCTTGGCGAAATCTTCGCCTGGATCATTGGCTGGGATTTGATTCTGGAATATGTGGTCAGCAATGTGGCAGTCGCGGTGGGATTCAGCGGATACGCAACGGCGCAGCTTGCCGTCTTTGGAATCAATCTTCCGGATAAATGGGCAAGCCCGGTCTGGGCTGCGGGACATTGGACTGGCGCTTACTTCAATGCCCCTGCTTTTCTGATCGTCTTTTTTCTGACGCTTCTATTGGTGCGAGGCGTCCGCGAGTCGGCGGAAGCCAACAACGTAATGGTGTTGATCAAGATTGGGGCCATTCTGACATTTCTGGTTGTCGGCGGCATGCTGGTGCATCCCGCGAATTGGAAGCCGTTCGCACCTTCGGGATTCGCGGGAATCGTGACTGGCGGCGCGATTGTTTTTTTTACTTACATCGGCTTCGACTCGGTTTCAACTGCCGCGGAGGAATGTAACGATCCGCAACGCGATCTGCCATTCGGCATCATTGCCTCGCTGGTTGTCTGTACGGTGCTTTATGTCGGCGTCGCCGTCGTACTCCTCGGCATGATGAAGTACACGACGTTTGTTTCGGGGAAGGCGGCGGAGGCTCCGGTCGCGTATGCGTTGGCTGAATTAGGGGCGCGCCCACTTTTTCGCTCCATCATCGTCGTCGGCGCATTGATGGGGATGATTTCATCTCTACTGGTATTTCAATATGGGCAGGCTCGAATCTGGTATGCGATGTCGCGCGATGGATTGCTGCCGAGATTGTTTTCGGCGGTGCATCCGAAATTTAAGACGCCACATTGGTCCACGTGGATCGCGTGCTTCGCCGTAGGAGTGCCGGCGGGTGTGGTAGATATCGGGGATGCCGCCGACCTGTCAAACATAGGAACTCTGTTTGCATTCGTTCTGGTTTCGCTTGGAGTAATTTTGCTGCGGCGCAGGCAGCCTGACCGCCCTCGGTCGTTTCGAGTGCCGTTTGTGCCATGGTTTCCGCTAGCGTCTATTATCCTGTGCGGCGGCTTGATGACTGGACTCACAGTCATTACATGGTTACGTTTTGTTGTTTGGCTGGCAATTGGGCTATGCATTTACCTGTTTTATAGCCGGCATCACAGCGAGTTCTCGCGCACGCGCTAATCGGAATTCCGGAGCCTTAACCACCAAGGACACGAAGGTGCACGAAGGAAACCTCCCAGGATAAGGGCCTTCATTCGCTATTCTTGCATTCAAAATCTACAATCAGAAGCATGGCAGTAGCTGTACATCATCGTTCATCCAGCGCGTTCGTGCTTTCTCTTCCGAAGGCTGAATTGCACTTGCACCTCGAAGGAGCTATCAGTCCCGTCACAGTTCTGGAATTGAAAAAACGGCACGGAGAGGCCGGGTCCCTTGAAGATGTGGCGCGTCTCTACCGGTCAGATGGTTTCAACGGATTTCTCATGGCCTTCAAGGAAGTTACCGGACTGCTCAGGACTCCAGAAGATTACGAGCTCATCACATATCGTTTGATGGAGCAGCTGAAGGCAGAAAATATTTTGCACGCGGAAGTTTACGTTTCGGTTGGCGTCTGTCTTTGGCGAAAGCAGAATTTCGACATTATTTTCGAAGGGCTCGAACGGGGACGGGAACGTGGCGAACATGATTTTGGGATTTCGCTGCTATGGATTTTTGACGCTGTGCGGCAATTCGGGGCGGACGCTGCGATGGAAGTTTTTCGGCAGGCTGTGAAATATCGGGATCGTCACGTCGTTGGCATAGGAATTGGCGGGGACGAGGAGAAAGGTCCGGCTGAACTTTTTCGGGATGCTTACGGATACGCTGCCACGAATGGTTTGCGCCTGACGGCACATGCCGGCGAAAACGCCGGGCCTGAATCAGTATGGGGTGCGCTGAATCTACAAGCAGAGCGTATCGGCCACGGACTCACAGCCGCGCAAGATTCCGAGCTAATCGAGGAACTGGCAACCCGGCAGATTCCCGTAGAGATTTGCCTGACCAGCAACGTCCGAACCGGGTGTTGCGCTTCCCTTCCCCAACATCCGGTAAAAGATTATTTTGACCGTGGCGTGATGATTACGCTGAACAGCGATGATCCGGCAATGTTTAACACCTCGTTGACACGCGAATACCAGCTTGCCCAGGACACGTTCGGATTTACCAACGAACACATGCGTGAGTTGGCGCGAAATTCGTTTGAGGCATCGTTTCTTCCCGCTGAGAAGAAGTTGGAGTTTCTGAATTTGTTTGACGCAATCGCGGCCCGGTCATGACTTGTGATCCCGCGCTTGCGAACAAAAGCAGATTCTTCGCGGATGGTCGGAATGACAGGACTTCAGAATTTATTTTTCGCCGAAACATGCTTGGTTCTCCCAAATTTTGACGCTTTTAAATTGGGCCTGCTAGACTGTGAGTTTGCCAGCCTCCAGTTGGAGCAGAAGGGAAGTACGTGCGCGCAGAGACCCGTCATCAACTAAAGCAGGATAAGTTCAATAAAGTTACTATCGGCGCGGCCGGAGCGACTCTCGACTGGAGCGCCGAACATCAACGTGAATTAATCATCGCCGGCGTTATTCTATTGGTGGTAATCGGCGCGGCCGCCGGAGCCTGGTATTACAGCAA
>DASYGR010000105.1:0-7429 GCA_035999525.1 Terriglobales bacterium | reverse complement strand
CTGCGGTATTTTCTATCGGGGACCGTCCCTAACGACTCACCCGCATTGTTACTTCTCAACATACCGTTATATCCTTGCGGCGTGCAACGAACAGCGGTACGCTCGCCGACTCCCGGGCTTTTCATCGGCCTTATTATCACCATCATCGCGGTCGTAGCCTACTCTTTCTATATAACGTTGCAGATTTCACGGCTCCGGCAACTTCAGAACGATCTCGCCGACCGCAATCGAAAAGATTCACTCCAGTTGCTGCGAATTCAAAATGAATTGAACTCACTGGCGCTCGCGATGCGCGACATGCTGGATAACGATGAGCCTTATCCTCTGACGACGTGGTCGGCGCAATTTCAGCGCATGAGAACCGATTTGGATGACGCTTTGCGCCAGGAGCAGCGGCTGGCTCTTGCCGACCGCACTCCCGAGCAGCGGCAATATCTTCAGAGCTTTTTGTCGCAATTCTGGGATGCGGCAGACCGGACATTTGCTCTGGCGCGCGAGGGCAAAGAAGCCGAAGCGCGAACGCAGATTCGCTTCTCGTTGCTAGCGCGACAGGAGGCGCTCAGCACCGCCGTCTCACGACTGCTCGTGCAAAATAACGAAAGCGAAGAGCAGGCTGGAGAGCGAATCAGAGAAATATATGATCGTGTTCAGCGCCAGGTTTATTTATTTCTTACTGCGATCGTTGCAGCTATTCTTCTCACGAGCCTTTATGTAATACGCTCGAATCGCCGGTTGTTCGCGCAGGTTGCGGCGCTATCGGAGCAGCGTAGCGATCTCGCACAAAAACTAATTTCCACTCAGGAAGCGACCCTGCGTTATATTTCGAGAGAGTTACACGATGAATTCGGACAGATTCTCACCGCGATGGGCTCGATGTTAGGGCGTGCTGGAAATCACCTTCCAGCGGAATCACCGTTGCGTCCCGAACTTCTCGAAATCCGGGAAATTGCCCAGGGGACGCTGGAAAAAGTGAGAAGCCTTTCGCAAGCCTTGCATCCCGTAATGCTTGAGGAGTCTGGATTGGAGCGCACGCTCGATTGGTATCTTCCGGTTATAGAAAAACAATCCGGAATTAAAATTCTTTACGAAAAGTCTGGAGTTCCATTTGCCATAGATGGCAACTCTGCCATTCACATTTATCGAATCGTGCAGGAAGCCTTAAATAACGCGATCAGACATTCGGGCAGCGACACGGTATGGGTTCGTATGATTTTTCTTCCGGATAAGCTGGAACTGGACGTGGAAGATCGCGGCTCAGGCTTCGCAACGACCCAGCGTCGTGGGATTGGATTAGTCGCCATGCGCGAACGCGCGGAACTTCTGCGGGGAACTATCGAATTCCTACAGCCAAAAGAAGGAGGAACGCTGGTGCGGTTGATCGCACCGGCGGACGCATCTCCGAAAGACAAGTCGCCAGAACGGTCTTCTTTGGAAACGGATTCTCATGTCTAAACAGATTTCGGTTCTGCTCGTGGACGATCATAGTTTGGTGCGGCGGGGCTTCCGCCGGCTTCTCGAAGATGAATCCGATATTGTCGTGGCGGGCGAGGCAAGCGAGGGTGCGCAAGCGGTCGAATTGGCATCCACGCTTCAACCCGATGTTACTGTGATGGATTGCGCGCTGGCCGGCAGCAATGGTCTGGACGCGACGCGCGATATTCTGCGAAATAATCCGCAAGCGAAAGTACTGATGCTGAGTATGCACAGTGAAGAAACATGGGTTCAGCAGGCGCTCGATGCCGGCGCGAAAGGTTACGTTTTAAAAAACGCGATGGATTTAGACCTGGCGGCGGCAATCCGGCGAGTCGCCGCGGGAGAGGTTGTCCTTGATGCTCGACTTGAGTTCCCTTCAACCCTAAAGGGCGAAGGCAGCGGCGCGCTTACCGCGCGCGAGTTAGAAGTCTTGCGGCTGATCTGCGATGGCAAGTCCAACAAAGAAATTGCCTCGGACCTTGGTCTCAGCGCCAACACGGTTTCCGTGCACCGCGCCAACATTATGGATGCGCTTGGAATCCACAAGACCGCCGAATTAGTTGTCTATGCGATTCGCAGCGGACTGGTGAACTTGCCTTGAACCGCCGCGCTTTCCTGAAGGGCATGGCTGTTGCTACTGCCTTCTACAGCGGCGACGCTTACAGCAAACCTCTCGTTTCATCTTCTCAGTTAGGATTCCAGTTTGCCGACGTGACCACCGCCGCTGGAATTCAATTTCGCCACAATAGCGGCTCCTATGGCGGCAAGCTCCTGCCCGAAACCCTCGGTTCCGGCTGTGCCTTTCTCGACTACGACAGCGATGGATGGCAGGACATTCTTCTGATCAACAGCATGGACTGGCCTGGTCATAAACGTCAGACCAGCACGCTCAAACTTTATCGCAATAATCGCAACGGCACTTTCTCGGACGTCACCCGCCAGGCTGGCCTGGAGATCGAAATGTATGGGATGGGAGTAGCCGTTGGCGATTACAACAATGATGGATTCCCCGACATCCTGGTGACATGCGTTGGTCAGAACCGGCTATTCCGCAATACCGGCAAGGGGACTTTCGTTGACGCAACCCGCACGAGCGGGCTTGGCGGCCGCCAGGCTTTCAGCACCTCGGCGATTTGGTTCGATTTCGACAGAGACGGATTGTTGGATTTGTTCGTTTGCAATTATGTGAAGTGGTCTCCCGATCACGATGTCTTTTGCAGTTGGAACGGAAAACAGAAATCGTATTGCACCCCAGAGGCCTATCACGGCGAAACCTGCTGGCTGTTTCACAATCGTGGAAACGGAACTTTCGAGGAGATCACCGCTCCCAGTGGAATCTTCGACGCCAGTTCTAAATCGCTGGGCGTCGCCATGCTTGATTACGATCACGACGGCTGGCCTGATCTACTTGTGGCGAATGACACCCAGCCCAACAAGCTCTACCGAAATCAACGCAACGGAACGTTTAAGGACGTTGCCGTAGAAGCCGGAATCGCGTTTAGCGCGGACGGAAAAGCTCGCGCCGGAATGGGCGTGGATGTTGGGGATTTTGAAAACTCCGGTACGCCCGGCGTGGCAATTACAAATTTCGACAATGAAATGATTGGGCTATATCGCGCGTCGGGCAATGGCAACTACCAGGATGTCGCCATGCAAAGCGGCATCGGCCTGGCATCAAAGACCACACTGGGATTCGGCTGCGCATTTGTAGATGTTGATTTGGACGGCTCCTTAGATTTGATCGCCGTCAATGGACACATTGACGACACCGTGCGGAATGTCCGGAACGTCGGCTACGCGCAACCCCCCCAATTATTTCTGAACAACGGCAACGGAAGCTTCACCGAAGTCGGCGGCCAAGCAGGAGGCGGATTCAATCAGCCCAAAGTCGGACGCGGACTGGCATACGGTGATTTCGATCGCGATGGAGATTCGGACATTCTGATGACGACAAATAACGGTCCTGCTTATCTCTTCCGCAACGACAATAAATCCGGGAATCGGAGTATTCGGTTTCATCTCGCGGGCACTAAATCCAACCGCGACGCGATTGGCGCAGTCGTGCGCATCTTCTATAACGGCTCGATGCAGATGCGAATGGTGAAGGGAGGATCGAGTTACCTCTCGCAGTCAGAGCTGCCGGTCACTTTCGGTCTCGGCAAGCGCGATAAAATAGATCGAGTTGTAATCGAATGGCCGAGCGGCCGAACAGAAGAATATAAAGATCTGACAGCAGGGCGCAGCTATCGGTGCACGGAGTCCAAGGGGATAGCGCCTCAGTCTGGCTACTAGCTTTGGTGCGAAACATTACGATTCTTGCAGCGACCGTGTGGAGATCACGTCGCTGACAAGCCAACGCTTGAATTCAATGCAAAGCCAACGGAAAAATCTGACTGCATCCACAAATTCTCCCGCTGAATCGGTCAGCAGTGCGTATAATCGTCAGCCGGCGATTCTTTCTCCGACAAATCACTCCGCGAGGCATTGAATGGACCACAACTCGCCTAATCTTCCCAGCCGTAGAAATTTCCTTGCCACCAGCGGTGGATTGTTAGCCGCGGCCATGGCTGCACCTAAAGCCGGATCCGCATTGACGGCCGCCGCTGCGGACGATTCCGGCGCCAAAATGCCATCGGAAAAATCACGCCGTAAAATCCCCATCGGCGTTTTCGATCCAGTCTTTGGAGATCTCAGTCTCGACGCCATGCTCGAAAAGATTTCTGGGATGGGCATTGAAGCCGTGGAAATCGGTACGGGAGGCTATCCCGGATCAAGTCATTGCCCGGTGCAGGAGTTGCTCGCCGATCCGGCGAAGTTGCGCGCATGGAAGAAAAAGTTCGAGGATCGCAATATTCTCGTAGCAACTTTGAGTTGCCATGGCAACCCCGTGCATCCCGATGCCAAACACGCCGAGCGCGACATACAAGCTTTCCGTAATACGGTTCTGTTAGCCGAAAAGTTGGGCGTTAAAGTGATCGTAGGATTCTCCGGCTGCCCGGGTGGCAGTCCCAGTGACACGATGCCGAATTGGGTGACTTATCGCTGGCCTCCTGAATTTGCCCAGGTTGAAGACTGGCAATGGAAAGAAAAAGTTATTCCCTACTGGACGCAAGCGGCAAAATTCGCTCGCGAACATGGCATTCACCAGCTTGCGTTGGAGATGCACCCTAATCAGGTTGTCTATAATCCGCGGACCCTGATGCGATTGCGCGAGGCCGTCGGTGAAGAAATCGGCGCAAACAACGATCTAAGCCATCTTTTCTGGCAGGGCTGCGATCCAGTGGAGGTGATACATTTTCTCGGCAAGCAGGGTGCCATCTTCCACGCGCACATGAAAGATACTGTCATGTTCCATGACAACGTGGCGAAATATGGCGTACTAAATTTTGCCTCCGATGTCAAAGACCTTCCGGAAGCCTCAGAAACATTTCGCGCGGTGGGATACGGTCACGGCGCAAATACGTGGAAAGATATCGTTCGCGCTTACATGGAAGTGGGATACGCGGGGATTTTAAGTATCGAGAACGAAGATCCAATCCTCACGGGTGAAGTCGGTGTCGAGCGCGCACTGTATGTCTTGAAGAATGTCAGAAATGAGTTGCTGGAAAAAGCTTCTTAGAAGACTAGAGAGGAACTCAATGGCGATAAATCGCAGGGAATTTTTAAGTGCAACGTTAACTACGATCACCGCGGCAAGTGTGCTCGGCGGTCGGTTTTCTTTCGGCGCCACGCAGCACCGGGCCGAAAATATTGGGGTTCAGCTATACACCGTTCGCGACGCCATGCAGGCGGACATGGACGGCACTTTGGCTAAGGTCTCCGCCATCGGCTACAAAGAAGTGGAGCTTGCCGGATTCACTATGGACGGCGGCAAGATTTTGTATTTCACTCACTCGCCAGAGGATTTGAAGGCTTCTCTCGCTCGTCATGGCTTAACCGCCGTTTCCACGCACGTCAACTTCACGAGCCTCAGCCCGGAAAATTTTCCCAAGGTAATCGAAGTCAGCAAGATGCTTGGTCATCACTACATCGTCAATCCTTGGATTGAGGATGAGATTCGCAAACAGCCGGATGGATGGAAGCAGGCCGCCGCCACTTTTAACCGCGCCGGTGAAATGAGCAAGAAGTCCGGAATTCAGTTCGCATATCACAATCACTGGTTCGAATGGTTTCCTGTGAACGGCAAACTTCCTTATGACATTCTTCTTAAAGAAACCGATCCAAATTTAGTGAAAATGGAAATGGACCTTTGCTGGATCACAATCGCCGGCCAGGACCCAGTCAAGTATTTCAATCTCTATCCGGGTCGTTTTCCGCTCGTCCATGTGAAAGACATGAAAAAACTCCCGAAAGTTAACGGTTCGGGAAATCAGGATTTCGGCGATTCCCTCGGCGATATGACCGAGGTTGGCAGTGGCGTGATTGATTGGAAGCGTATCTTCGCGCACGCCGACAAAGGGGGGATTAAGTATTACATCGTCGAGCACGACAAACCGAAGGCGCCATTTGACTCCATAAAGACCAGCTATGAGTACATGCAAGCTTTGCGTTTTTGAGCTCGTCCGTTAAAGCGTGGTTGGGCTCTTCTCGGTTACAAAAGTGATTCGGCGCGCTTCCTTGGATCATCACAAATGCCGCAGGTAATTCGTTCTCCGAAAACTTACGACGTGTGCATCATCGGCTCCGGCGCCGCGGGAGGCACAGCGGCCAAGGTCCTTACCGAAGGCGGACTCAGCGTTGTTATGCTCGAAGCCGGCCCCCCGCTTCATCCCGAGAAAGATTTCAAAGAACACGTTTGGCCCTACCAGCTTCCGCATCGCGGAGCGGGCATTGGCGCAAAAGACAGATGGGGCTTTAGTGAATTCCTCGCGCCTAACGGCTTCTGGGAAATTGAAGGCGAGCCTTACACCGTCGCGCCCGGATCGCGCTTCAGTTGGTTCCGTTCTCGCATCGTCGGCGGACGCACAAATCATTGGGGAAGGATCGCTCTTCGCTTCGCTCCCGTGGACTTCAAAGTGCGTTCCACAGATGGCATGGGCGACGACTGGCCGCTGACCTACGAAGAACTTTCTCCCTATTACGACAAGGTCGAATCCTACATCGGAGTGTTCGGCACCAAAGAAAATATTCCCAGCGCGCCGGACGGCATATTTCTGCCGCCGCCGCCGATGCGCTGCACGGAAACCATTCTCAAGAAGTCCTGCGACAAACTCAACGTTCTTTTCATCCCATCGCGCATGGCCATCCTTACCAAGCCACTCAACGGGCGCCCAGCCTGTCACTACTGCGCGCAATGTGGACGCGGTTGCATCAGCGCGTCGAACTTCAGTTCCAGCCAGGTAATGATTCCTCCTGCCGAAAAGACCGGGCGATTCACTCTCATCACAGGTGCCATGGCCCGGGAAATCATTGTCGGTAAAGATGGCAAATGCGAAGCCGTCAGTTATATCGAGAAAACGACTCGTTCGGAAAAGCGCGTGAATGCCAAGGCGTTTGTCCTGGCGGCCAGCGCATGCGAATCTTCGCGCCTGCTTCTCAATTCAAAGTCAACTTTATTCCCCGACGGCTTGGCGAATTCTTCCGGAGTCGTTGGCCGATATTTAACCGATTCGGTAGGCAGCTCTGGCGGAGGTTATTTTCCCCAGCTTGAAAAGATGCCTCCGCACAATCACGATGGCGTGGGCGGAATGCACATGTATGTGCCGTGGTGGAAGTTCGACCGCAAGAACGACTTTTTGCGCGGATACCACATCGAGGTCGGTGGCGGCAGAAACATGCCGGGCATATCAGAATTTGAGGGCGTGTGCGAAGAGTTTGAGGGATACGGCGCTCCGCTGAAGCAAAAATGTCGAAGTCGTTACGGCACCTTTATCGGATTCGCAGGACGCGGCGAAATGATTCCCAATGCAAACAGCTATTGCGACATTGATCCCGTTACAGTGGATGAATGGGGCAT
>DASYGR010000097.1:0-5745 GCA_035999525.1 Terriglobales bacterium | reverse complement strand
GAAAAACAAGAAGAAAAGCCAGCGCAATGGCCCGACTTTGCTGCGCGCCGGAAAAAGATTTTTGGAAGCCGCGTCTTGCCCGGAGCCGATATCGTGATTGAAGAACGTGGCCGCTATTGACGGTTTACGCTGACACTAGCTTCCTGGTTTCTGTATACGTCGAAGATCGGCACTCTTCCATGGCTGATCGTCTGTTAGGCTCTGCCCCACCAATTGTTATTACTCCTCTCCACCTCGCGGAATGGGCGGACGCTGTTTCGCAACAGGTCTTCCGGCGGCAAATGTCGCCGCAGGAAGCAACAAAAGTTCATCAGGAATTTGAAAAAGACATTCAGAGCGGTCTCTGGATACAGGCCGCGATGCCAGATCAGGCCTTCGATCTCTGCGCCGATCTCGCCCGCCGGTACGGACCAAAGCTGGGAATACGCACCCTCGACAGCCTGCACGTCGCCTGCGCGTTGGAATTAAGAGCCGAACAATTTTGGACCTTCGACGAGCGGCAGGCCAAGCTAGCCAAGGCTGCGGGGTTGAAGACCACATAACCCACCGTAACTTTGCTGAACCATGGTCCGTTGTCTATATTTGCCCCATGGATGCTGCATTGGACGACACACCACGGCCGAAGCTGTTACTTAATGCACTCCCGGCCATTCACGTCGTGTTGTTTGCTATGACTCTAATCACCGAGAGAAAAACGGCAAGCGGCGGAAATCCTTTGTTATGTGTTGAGCTGCCCATATCTCTGCCGTTGATTGCTACAGATCAATGGCCGACCGTCTTTGTTGTCGGAACCATCGCAACATTTTGGTGGTATTTCATTGCTCAGATCGGATGGTCAAGCAAGCGGAAGCGCCTCAGTCGTTTGGGCGCGGGGCTTGGCGCACTACTCGTCTCGTTTATATGCCTAATTGACGGGGTGATGATGTTCAGCGAACTTCGCTGTTGTATTTCTCAGGAGTCGAACTTCTCAGTGGTTGATTGGATAATTTACGTCATGGCCGGAGCGCTGCTGTGCGGCGGCCTTATCAGCGCAAGCTATTCGGCGAGCAGGGCGTTGGGATTCAATAAGGCTTAACTGCTACTCTTCTTCCTCCTTCACCTCTCCTCTTTCCGCCTTCGCTTTCTCGATGATCTTCTCCTGAAGCATTCCGGGAACCGCGTCGTAGTGATGCATTTCCATGTTGAAGCTGCCGCGGCCTTGGGTCATTGAGGTTAGATCAACGCCATAGGTCAGCATTTCGGACATTGGCACTTCGGCTTTCACAATTGTCGTGCCGCCTTTGTTGTCCATGCCCTGAATGCGTCCGCGACGGCTGTTCAGGTCGCCCATGATTGAGCCCGCGAATTCGTCTGGAACGGAAATTTCCGCCGCCATCACCGGTTCTAGCAGTGTGGGCTTTGCCTGTTCCATTGCCTTCCGGAACGCGATGCGTCCCGCCATCTGGAAAGACATATCGTTCGAATCCACGTCGTGATACGAACCGTCGTAGAGAATTACACGAAAATCCACCACGGGAAATCCGGCGAGATACCCGCGCGCAGCCGCGTCTTTTATTCCTTTCTCAATTGCCGGAATATAGTTCTTCGGTATCGCCCCGCCGAAGATATCGTTGACGAATTCAAACTCTCCACCGCGTGCGAGGGGCTCCATTTTGATCTTGCAGTCGCCGTATTGACCGTGACCGCCAGTTTGTTTCTTGTGGCGGCCCTGCACATCGGCCTTCCCCCGAATCGTTTCGCGATAAGGAACCTTCGGCGCTTTCAAAATCACTTCGGTGTGGTATCGCTTCTTCATCTTCGAGACGACAACCTCAATGTGTTGCTGTCCAGTTCCAGCGATTAGAAATTCCTTAGTCTGCGGATCACGGAAGAATCGCAGCATCGCATCTTCTTCCATCATCTTGTGGATGCCCGGCCCCAGCTTGTCCTCATCGGCGCGACTCTTGGGCTCGATGGCGAACGTAATCGCCGGCTCCGGTAGCTTGACTCTCGGATATTGAATCGGCGCGGACTTATCTCCCAACGTGTCGCCTGTAAGCGTGTCTTTTAATTTAGCGACTGCGCCAATATCCCCTGCGTGTAATTCCGGCACTGGTACCGGAGTCTTGCCTTGCATGGCCGAAATATGGGCGAACTTTTCTTGCGAGTTGCGGGTGAAGTTCTGCAATGCCACATCATTCTTCAGCACGCCAGAAAATACTTTGAAATAGGAAATGCGCCCCGCAAACGGATCGGAAACAGTCTTGAATACATACAAAGACACGGGCTCCGCGTCCGTCTCATGCCGTTTCGGAGGTTCCCCATTTCCCGAAGCAGCGGCCTCGCCCTGCACCCATTCATGCTCCGAAGGCGCGGGCGTGTAATCCACAATAAAATCCATCACCCGGTCCGCGCCGATGTTTCCCAGGCCCGACCCATAGATCAAAGGAAAAATCTTGTCTTCGCGGATGGCATTATGCAGAGCGGGAATTAAATCCTCTTCCGGGATCGTCCCCTTCTCGAAGAACTCTTCCATCAATGCGTCATCGCCTTCAGCCACGATCTCAACCAACCGCTCATGCGATTCCTGTGCCTGCGCCTTCAAATCGTCTGGAATCTCACTCTCTTTCCCTTTTCCATTCCCGCCAAGATCGTAGGTGTATGCCTTCATTCGGACGAGATCAATCACCCCGCGAAGGTTTTTCTCTTTCCCAATCGGCAGTTCCAGCGGAATCACCATGCGTCCGAAAGCATTGGTCAATGACTCCAATACGCGCTCTGCATCCGCTCGCTCGCGATCCATGCGGCTGGCCACAATCAAACGCGGCGTCTTATATTCCTCGCAATAGTTCCACACCCGCTGCGTAACCACCTCGACCCCGGCCACGCCATCCACCACGACTATGGCCGCGTCCACAACCGGCAGCACCATCTTCGCTTCGTGGACGAACATATTGAACCCGGGGGTGTCCACGATGTTGATCTTCGTTTTGCCCCACTCCACATAAGCCAGGCTCGCCCCAATGGACATCTTGCGCGCGATTTCTTCCTCGTCATAATCAGTGGTCGCCGAACCGTCGTCCACCCGACCAAGGCGTTGCGTTCCCCCCGACGTATAAAGCATCGCGGAAACCAGGGAGGTCTTTCCAGCATGACCATGCCCAACAATGGCGACATTACGAATATTCGCGCCTTCATAAACCTTCACGGATTCACTCCTTAACCAGACTCACGTAGGGACATCCGCCCGCGGCTGTCCAATCGAGCGAAGCTCGACAAACCACCAAAAAATCAGAGTACAACCAAAGCTAAGGATGCTACCACAGCAGAATTTCCAGGCTCAACTAAGTTTGAGTACAACGGACTGGCATAACTGAGGCTGCCCGTCCGGGCGCGGTGTTCGCAAGAGCGGGTGCTTCGATGCGGGGCAGGGAAGCTTTTAGGGATCACATAGGGAAGTTCTTAAGTTCGAAAGCGCCGCTCGGGCCCTCGGTCTTGCAAGCCTTGTTTCTCCGACCATAGGCGGTAACCGCCGATGAAAGCATTCCCATTCGCTCCCAATCGAGTCTTCGGTGGAAGGGTTTTAATTTCCTTCACATTCCCTCCACCCAACACAACATAGTCGGGATTCAGCGCCGCTTGCAATTCTTCCACGATGATTGCAACGTAATGGCGCCACTTCTTTTTGCCCATGCGCTCGAGGCCTCGCAAGCCTAGGTAATCTTCGTATGTCCTCCCCTTCTTGTATGGAAGATGCGCAAGCTCCATGGGCTCCAGGATGCCGTCCACAATCATCGCCGAACCAAGCCCCGTTCCGAGGCCGAGAAATAACATCCGGCCTCCGTGGTATGAGCCGAGCGCTTGCATGGCTGCGTCGTTAGTTATTTTTACCGGGCAGCCGAGCGCCTTGGCGTAATCAAATCCAACCCACCCCTTTGCTAGATTGTAGGGTTCATGGACCGGACGGCCGTGCACGACTGGTCCCGGATAGCCAATCGAGGCCACATCGTAATGCCAGCCGCTGGCCGCCTTCTTCGCCCAACTGCACGTCATCGCGGCCGTCATCTTTGGTCCTGAATCAATCTTGCGTGGCGTCCGCTGTCCGCTTGCGAGAATCTTTAAATGAGTTCCGCCAACATCCACCACCAGAACTTTGTGAGCCATTTATTTTTTGTCTTCCCACATCTCTCAACTCTATCGCTTTTCATCGTCGCGCGCGAACCCGCAAGGACTGTTCCTAGTTATCCTTTTCCCTTAGATTCTTCTTTCAGTTGTCATGCTGAGCGCCAAGTCGGACCCCTACACCTATGATCAAGCCGCACGGATTGCCCAATACGCGCCCCATCAGCGCAAAGACGTTAATATGGAAACCATGCCTTCATCGCGAAACTCTCACATTGATCTCCAATCCATAGCCAAACAAGTCATGACGCAATATGGTTTCGAGCCCGACTTCCCTCCCGAAGTCGCGCAGCAACTCGCCCAACTAAAAGCGAGTCCGCCAAAACCCGCGCCCGGGGCTGCTATCCGCGATCTGCGCAACCTTCTTTGGTCTTCCATTGACAACGACACCTCCCGCGATCTCGATCAAATTGAATATGCCGAGCGAACTCCGGATGGTCAATTCAAGATTCTGATTGGCATCGCTGACGTGGACGCCTTCGTCCCCAAAGACTCACCCATTGACAAGCACGCCGCCCTCGAAACGACAACCGTCTATACCGGAGTCAGCATTTTTCCCATGCTGCCGGAAGAGCTCTCCACCGGCGCTACATCACTGCTAGAAGACGCCGACAAGTTCAGCGTCGTCACGGAATACGCCGTCGGCGCGGATGGGAGCGTCAATGCAAGCAACGTCTATCGCGCGATCGTCCGCAATAAGGCTCAGCTGGCGTATCCCGCGGTGGGTGCATGGCTCGAAGGCACCGCTGAGGCTCCGCCAAAAGTTGCCGCGTCTAGTGATCTGCAAGCGCAACTCAAATTACAGGATGAAGCCGCGCAAGCTCTCAGGAAGCGGCGCTACGAATGCGGCGCGCTCGATATTGATACGCAGGAAATCCGCGGGGTCGTGTCGAATGACCAGGTTGTGGACGTTGAGACTGAACAAAAGAATCGTGCCACCGAGCTCATCGAAGATTTCATGATCGCCGCCAATGGCGTCATCGCCCGCCTGCTCGAAAAAGTTTCGTCTCTCCGCCGCATCGTCAAGACTCCCGAACGTTGGGACCGCATCGTGCAACTCGCCGCAGGCCTCGGAGAAAAGTTGCCCGCCGATCCCAACTCCAAAGCGCTGAATGACTTTCTGGTTAAAAGGCACTCGGTTGATCCCGACCACTTCGCCGATTTATCGCTCGCGGTCATTAAGCTCATCGGCCCCGGTGAATACGTGATCGAGCGTCCGGGAGAGCCCGCCCAAGGCCACTTCGGCCTCGCAGTGCAGGATTATACCCATTCCACCGCGCCCAACCGTCGCTTCGCCGACCTGGTCACCCAGCGATTGGTCAAATCTGTAATTGCAAATCATCCTTCTCCTTATTCCGATTCCGAACTCGAAGCCATCGCCAAAAACTGTACGCAGAAAGGCGATGCCGAGCGCAAAGTCGAACGCCAGATGTCAAAACGAATGGCCGCCATCGCAATGTCACGCCGCATCGGCGAGACTTTCGATGCCATCGTCACCGGCGCCACCCCAAAAGGCACCTTCGTCCGCATCATGCAACCTCACGTAGAAGGCTTGCTCGCCGAAGGCGCAAGCGGCCTCGATGT
>DASYGR010000095.1:0-3389 GCA_035999525.1 Terriglobales bacterium | reverse complement strand
GTTTCATCCACCTGCTGTGGATGCGCCAACCGCAGCGCTAACTCCAGAGCAATCGGCGGTCTATGCCGATTTTATAGAATCACTAGCAAAGATGAATTTCAAGTACGTGGCGATTAGCACGTTTCCATTAGACATGTCCGGCATAGAGAAGGACGTAGCGTGTTTAAAAGGACTCACAGTCGATCGTCCGGAAAAATCAAAAGAAGTTATCCATATTTTGAATTCCTCAACAGTTGCAAAGCGCGCAATTCGCTTTGTCGGCAAGGACGATGAGACGGCGATCCTAAAGCAGCGCGATATTGCCAAGGCGCGGGGTGATACGGATATGCATGGGATGAAAAGGGATCCAGGGATACTCGCACTTTCCGAGATTGCCTTCGACAGTGGCCACCGGTTTGCGGTACTGAAATACGTTTTCCTCTGCGGGACTAAATGTAATTCCGGGGCGATTGTAGTATTGGAGAAGGTCGGGGCTCATTGGACCGGGACGACCAGACGGCCATGCAGCTTCGAGATTAATCGAGAGAATCCTCGTTCCTGAACGAATACTTATTTGAGGTTTAGTTTCCGGCAAAATCTAGATCTTGCTCTTCCTTAAGCCAACGCGTAAAGGTATTCGACGAAAGAGCGTACTGCTCCATCCATTCCCGCAACTTTTGGATTCGTTGAGTCAATCAGATAGTACTCATTCGGAGCATGCGCACCGGTTCCGTGGCCCATTCCGAAATGTCCGGCGGGAAGATTGAGAGGTTCGGAAGTGAAGATGTATCCCGGCCAGGAGCCGGCGGATCGAGGCCATAGTCCAGGATCCAGACCCAACTTGCGGTAAGTTGCAATTTGCGCCTGGATGAGCTTCGAATCCGGCGAGGTCTGTGTCGGATCGTACCCGCCACTCATATTGACTTCGATATCGCCGAAGCCATGTTTGGCAAGGTGATCCTTCAGAAGCGCCAGTGTACCCGCCGCCGTCATGTCAGGCACCAGCCGCATGTCAATCTTCGCGACGGCGCGATGCGGCAGAATGGTCTTGCCACCGGGACCTGTATAACCCCCCACCAAGCCCTCGATGTTGATCGTGGGCTTGGATTCGAGCAACACGAGCGAGTCAAGCCAGTTTGCGTCATGTACCCAATGCTCAACGCCTAGCTGCTGCTTAACCGTGGCTTCACGGCGGCGAGCGGCTGCATCTTGAATCATCTTCATTTGCTCGGCAGCGAGCGGCTTGGCCTTATCAAAAAAGCCCGCGACAGCGGGCGTGTGTCCGTCGGACTCGATGAGTGTATTGAGGGCTTGTACCAGGTGCCACGCAGGGCTGTCCACCTGCGCCTCAAGGCTCGAGTGAACATCATGCTTAGGTCCTCGTCCCCAGCGTTCTCCATTGGAAACCAGTTCGAGCTCAACTACCCCCTTGGCGCCGAGTGAAATCTCTATGCCCCCATCCGCGTCTTGGCCCGCTTCTGGCATGAATACGCCCATGCATTTCTTTAACGCGTCGGTTATTTTGGGTTGGTGGATGACCTCCGGAAAGTGTGTCGAACCGATCTCTTCTTCACCTTCACAGACGAGCACGAGGTTAACCGGCAGTTTTCTGCCGGCTGCCTTGAAGGCATGAAGGGCGCCGAGGAAGGCCGTTTCAGGTCCCTTCTGGTTCACAGCGCCTCGACCGACGCATATCCTGCCCAGCCCTTCCTTGTCCACGATCCGCCCCTCGAGCGGTGGCGAAGACCACTCCGAAGGGTCAAACTGTTTCACGTCGTACATAAAATAGATGCCGACGGTGGTTGCCGCACCCGCATCGAGAGTGCCGAAGACGCCGGGCTTGCCCGATGTTGGGACAATTTCAACGTTCGCGAATCCTGCATCGCGAGCGAGTTGGGCCATATGCTCAGGGCCCTGGGGATAGTTGCGGTTCTCGGCCGCGATCGAGGGCAAAGCGATCCAGTCCTGCAGCCGCTTCACATTCTCATCATGCATCTTCGGTATCTGGCTCAGCACCGACTGGAGGCCGGGATCATCTGAAGAGAAAGCAGGGATTGGCAACGCGGCGAAGGCGGCTCCAGCAAGCGCGCTGTGGATGAACTCGCGACGATTGAAGTCAGTCAATGCTTCTCCCATTGGCCGGATTAAAGATGACTCTCTTTGGTTGGCCTCAGACTCAATCCAGAAAGAAAACATTCTGGCTTTCGTCGAACGTCATCATACTAGTGAGATCCCACAGACCAGCAATTCTTCTAATGGAGGGACGCGATAATTCCAGGTTCGTATCGGCACGGAAGCAACGTGTACACGAGCCGAGGCCTGCTGTTAGTGCAAGTGCACTGCCCGATGATATGCTTTTCGGGCAGACGGCCGTACGCACTGGCGATTCAGACTTGGAATGACACGAGTTTTTTATCTTTGAGTCGGGTGGATGGTTCGCTAGAAGATATTCGTCTCCGTGCGAAAATTGCGTTCTGCGCGGGGAGTGAAGCGCACGTCTACTAGCCTGGTAGTAAGTTCCCTGCATCACTAATCTCCTAACTAGCTGTTTCGCCGCAGCCAGATTGTTCTCGAAACCGTCGTATTGTGGCGATCTCTTGCATCTCTTGGTGAACACACACACGCCCGCCAGAATTTTGTTTTCCAAGATATGGACATTCCACTTGTCCGTCAGATTTTTAGTCCTGGCGCTTTTGATTGTTCTGCCATTGGTCGGATTTGCACAGAGCCCGAACGGCTCTCTCCGAGGGGAGGTTCTGGATATAAGCGGCGCACGACTGCGCGGGGCCCTTGTGATCTTGAAATCGTCCGGATCCGCCGCCAGGCGCGAAGTGACCGCGGATGATAGAGGAGAGTTTCGGATCGAAGGCTTGTTGCCTGGACCTTATCGTGTAACCGTAACCGCGAAGGGCTTTACGGAAGCTGCTGCAGACGTGAATGTTGTGGTTAGTCTTGAGCGCGACATCATGGTTGCCCTAAGGCCGGAGGGTGAACATGAAACCGTGCGAGTGGAGGGGGCGGCGTCGTCCATTACAACCGAAACGATTGACACCGCAAGCGCGGTGCACCAGGGTGCGGTTACGAGCCAGGATCTGCAAACTCTTCCACTCGCGGCACGAAGCTTCGCGAATATCGCTTACCTGGTTCCCGGAACGGAACCAGTCGAGCCCTCCGACCCAACAAAGGCGCGTATCACGGCCGTCTCAACCGGCGGGAGTTCTGGGTTGAACAATGAACTATCGGTTGACGGCGGGGATAACTCCGACGACTGGATTGGCGGGTTCCTGCAAAATTTCTCGCCTGACGCCATTCAGGAATTCGCTGTGCGTACGGCAAATGAAGATGCTGATACTGGCTGGACCACTGCCGGGTCGGTTGTGATTACGACCAAGCACGGCAGCAACGACTGG
>DASYGR010000059.1:0-2575 GCA_035999525.1 Terriglobales bacterium | reverse complement strand
TCGATAAACTTTCCACGTGCATCGTTTTCCTTACCCGTCGCTGCCAGCGCATCGCCCCAATAGCGGTAGGCAGTCTCACGGTTGGCGTCGCTCTGGATTGCGCGTAAAAACCATTCGCCGGCGCTTGCATAAATATGTTGTTTGAAATAGACATCGCCGATAAAGAGCGCCGCGTCGTAGTTCATGGGATCGAGCGCAAGAGCGCGAAGATATCCTTCGCGGGCCTTGTCGAGGTCGCCCCGAGAAAAGTCGGCTTCCGCCGCTTTCATCGCTTCATTCACTTCTTTGCGATCGGAAAATGTCGCCTCGAAGCCGGCTTCTGGCAAATCCAAAAGTACTTGCACCAACTGACTCGTATCTCCCAAATTCTTTGCTTCCACTGCAATCATCCGTGCGCGAACGCGCGCTTTTTTGCGTTCTCCAGGGTCGGAAAGAGTTCCGGAATACTGAAGAATGCACCAAGCCCATGCTTCTTTCGTTGCGGGATCAGACGGATGATCGGCTGCTAGCCTCTCGAACAGAGGCATGGCATCCACAAACTTGCCCTGCTTATACAGTTCGAACGCCTCGGTTCGCTCGTCATCACCATTCGCGGTTTTGTCGACCGATTGGGATGCGCAAATGACACAAGCGATGGCGAGGAAAAACCCCAGCGCGAAGACTAAAGACGAGATCCGAGATTTGAAGGGAGTACTTCTCCACATTTCCTGGTCCTCCTGATCTTGAAGAATAGCATTTGACAGCTAATATCTATATATGTAGAGTTGTCCAATGAAACCGCGTCTTTCCCCGCAAACAATAATCGTATTGACCGAATTTCTTCAAAGTCCGCGGGATTGGAAATATGGATACGACATCAGCCGGAGCACTTCGCTGAAATCGGGCACTCTGTATCCAATTCTCATGCGGCTTGCAGAACGGAAGCTACTCGAAACTTCATGGGAAACACCTGAGATCGGCAAACCCCCTCGGCACCTATACCGCCTCACCCCGGATGGTAAACAGTTCGCGCGTGAGCATCGCCTGTTACGTTCTCCCATTCGGGTGGGTCATGCGGCGTTGAACGGAGCGAAAAGCTGATGTCCAAGACCCGCAGTCTGGCTTCGAAATTGTTGCACATGGTTCTGCGACACTCGTCTGCCGATTGCCAGGACTGGGCGAATGCAATGCTGCGGGAACTCGATTTTATCGAGAACGACTGGGCGGCATTATTTTGGGCGTTGGGTAGTACGACCGCGATCTTCAGGCATTCCGTGCGGGGACTAAAGATCTGGTTCGGAAGCAGGCCGGGACCGAAGGAGGAGCTGATGAATAACATTGGAAAACGCGCAGTGGGAGTAGTTTCAGGAGTTGCCATCGCCAGCACATTGGTCGTCTGTGCGGTCGGGTTGCTTTTTCTGACGGCGTATCTTTTTCCAAGTTTGGGCCTCGACCGCTTGGAGTGGACTCACTGGCTCACAGTGATCGTGATTCCGGAAGCAATTTTCATCGTTGCCGCAGTGAAGCTGTGGCGCAAGAAAGGCCCAATGGCAGTGGGCATTCTGCTCTCCGCGATCGTGCTGGCAGTGCACTTCGCCATTCATGTCGCGACTCATTGAGGAGGGAACATGTCGTTAAATTCATCGCCGGACGCTCCGTTTCGATGCACCATCGCACCTTGGCTGTCGGTTCGGAACGGCGACCGTGCTGTCGAGTTCTACAAATCGGCATTTGGAGCGACTGAGGTATTTCGTTTGGACAGTCCCGACGGCGGAGTGGTGGCAAGACTCTCAGTGGACGGCGCCGAGTTTTGGCTTGGCGACGAATCTCCGGGGCACCTTAACTTCAGCCCCGAGTCTCTTGGTGGCGGCACAGTTCGAATGATTCTGACCGTTGCTGACCCCGATGCTGTCTTCGCACGTGCACTGAAAGCCGGCGCGACCGAAGTCCACGCTGTAAGCGAACAGCATGGCTGGCGGGTGGGCCGCTTGGTGGACCCCCTCGGGCATCACTGGGAAATTGGCCGTCCCGTAGCAGGATAGGAAACGCCTCCCGGGAGGCCATGAGGTGAAAGCTAATGATTGACAATTAGTTCGTCCCACCGGAAACTGCGGCAAGTGCTACGTAGCCAATGTCGTGATCTTAGTTAGACGAATCGAATAATATGTTTTTGCGTTTTTGCTTGATTTCGTCGTTTCTGCTCTTGCCTCTTAGCTCGCTACACTCCCAGGCTGGAGACAAACCGAACTCGCCAAATGCCACCTTCCAGTCCAAGGTACGGGTTGTGCTTCTGGACGTGGCTGTGACCGACCGCAGCGACCAGCCGATCGGCGGCCTACAAAAAACCGATTTTCAGGTTCTCGAAGAAAGCAAGCCGCAGATAATCGCATCTTTTGAGGAGCACAGGGGCGTACCGCCGAATCACTCTGAGATACCGCCGTTGCCTGCTCATTTTTACACCAACTATCCGTTGAACAGAGCCGCGGATTCGGTGAATGTACTCATGCTGGATGCACTCAATACGCCGCTCGGAGATCAATCAAACGTGCGGGCGCAGATGGTCACCTATCTCAAGAAAATCCAGCCCGGACCGCAG
>DASYGR010000039.1:0-13343 GCA_035999525.1 Terriglobales bacterium | reverse complement strand
AGCTTCCGATATAAAGCACTCCGTCCGATATGGCGGGTGAGGCGTGCACCACGTCGCCGGTCTTGAATTTCCACTTCAGCTTGCCAGTGCCCGCATCCAGGGAATAAACATTCCCGTCTCCGCTACCGAAATACACGCTTTCGTTCCAGACTGCCGGAGAAGAGAGATAGCAATCGAACGGATCGGGCATACTTTCGGTTACCGGTTGCGACCCATGAAGATGCGTGGCGGTGAATCTGCGCTCTCCGGCCGTTTGAAATTGCCACCTCAACTGGCCCGTCACGACGTCAACTGCGTAGAAATTTCCGTCCCAACTGCCGAAGTACACTATTCCTGCAATGACGGCCGGAGAAGAAGTAACCCTGCTCTTTGTTTTAAATTTCCATTTCAGTGTGCCGTCGAGGTTGATGGCGTAAAGGTTGTGATCGGCGCTGCCGACATAAACTACGCCGTTGGCAATCGCCAGCGATGAGAATATGCTGCCCCCGGTATGAAACTTCCACTTGAGGGCGCTGGACTGGCTCGGTCCAGCAGACTCGTAGATTCCCGTGTGTTGCAGGTTTCCGCGAAACATCGCGGCATCTTGGGAAAAACAGGGCAACGAGAGGCATAAAGCGGCGACGAGCGAAAGAGATTTTCATGAGATATGACTTTAGACGAAAATTTCGAGAAATAGTCAACTGTCAGATAAAGAGTCTGATCTAATCTTGCCCGCCCGGCGACGCTTTTGAGGCAATGCCAATCTTCTGCATTGTTTTATTGCTGGCCTTTGTGTACTTTTTCCTTTCGCCCATTGTTGTTGAAAGGATCAAAGGCTGATGATTGTCGGTGTCCCCAAGGAGTCGTATCCGAACGAGCGTCGCGTTGCTCTCGTGCCCGCCGCTATACCAAGCCTAACCAAAGCCGGATTTGAAGTGGTTGTGGAAGCGAATGCTGGCGATCAGGCCGGATATCGCGACGCAGCATACGTTGAGAAGGGCGCAAAGATTCAAACGATGCGTGCTGGCGTATTCGAGACAGCAGACATTATTGTGCAGGTGCTTTGTTACGGTGCGAATGACATCACGGGAAAAGCCGATCTCGCGTTGTTGCGCAAGGATCAAGTCCTGATTGGATTCTTGCGACCGCTTGGATCTTCGGAAGTGTTGCAACAGATTGCGGCGACGGGTGTGACTTCGTTCTCGGTGGAACTCGTGCCAAGAACGACACGTGCTCAAAGCATGGATGCGTTGTCTTCCATGGCGACAATTTCCGGGTACAAAGCGGTGCTGATGGCCGCAGACGCATTACCTCGTATTTTCCCGATGCTCACCACCGCTGCGGGAACCATTACACCGGCGCGAGTGCTTGTGATGGGTGTGGGCGTGGCCGGACTGCAAGCAATCGCGACGGCAAGAAGATTGGGAGCGGTGGTCTCTGCCTACGACCTGCGTCCCGCGGTGAAAGAGCAGGTGCAAAGCCTCGGTGCGCGTTTTGTCGAGCTTCCCATCGAGGCCAAGGACGCGCAGGACGCCCGAGGATACGGAACGGCGCAGGACGAAGCATTTTATGCGCGCCAGCGCGAGCTTCTCAGCAAGGTCGTGGCCGAAAGCGATGTGGTCATTACGACTGCCGTCGTTCCGGGGAAAAAAGCACCCGTCTTGGTTACTACAGAAATGGTGAAGGGCATGGCGCCCGGATCGGTCATCTTCGATTTGGCAGCAGAACGTGGCGGCAACTGCGAATCCACCAGGGTTGGACAGACCGTAATTGAGCACGGAGTTACGATCATAGGGGCTGTGAACGTAGCCTCTGATGTGCCTTATCACGCGAGCCAGATGTATGCCCGAAATATCACTACCTTCCTGGCGCACATGACAAAGGATGGAAAGCTGCAGATCACTGTGGAAGATGACATCATCCGCGAAACTCTGTTGACTCGCGGCGGGGAAGTGGTGAATACGCGTGTGCGCGAGTTTTTGTCGTTGCCGGCGCTAGTGGCGAAGTGATGTTGTGTCGCCGGAGGCTACATGAGATGTAGAAGGCTTGGAATGTTCGATTATTTCGGTTGTAAGGAGGAATAGTGCCAGCAGATTTTATTTCTAATCTCTATGTCTTCATCCTGGCGGGATTCGTGGGTTTTGAACTGATCAAGCGCGTCTCGCCCCTCCTGCATACGCCTCTGATGTCGCTGACCAATGCTCTCGACGCAATCGTGGTGGTGGCAGCCATCATCATTGCGGGGCGGCATGAAACCCATCTCACCTTGGTGCTCGGCGCCATCGCCGTCGCCGCCTCCTTCAGCAACATGGTGGGCGGCTTCTTCATCACCGATCGCATGCTGCGCATGTTTAAGACCGGCAGGCCGAAGAAATGACTGCGATTGACCTTCAGCAATATCTCGACTTCGCGTACATCACTGCCGTTGTCTTGTTCATACTGTCGCTCAAGTGGCTGAGTTCGCCGGCTCGCGCGCGCTGGGGTGTGCTGGCGGGCGAGATCGGCGCCGCCATCGCCGTTACCGCGACTCTCTTCAACCCCGAGCTGGTGCAATACAAATGGATCGTCATTTGTCTCATTATCGGCGCCGGAGTCGGTATTCCGCTGGGCATGGTGAAGATGACGGCGGTGCCGCAACGAACTGCTCTCAGCCACGCGTTTGGCGCGGCTTCCGCCGCGATGATTGGCATCGCGGAATATTATGTCGGCACTTCGCATTTGACCCGCTTCGAGATGGGCGAGATCGGGCTGGAAGTGATTATCGGTTCGCTCACTTTCACCGGAAGCCTGATCGCAGCCGGGAAGTTGCAGGAAATTCTGCCCCAGCGCCCCATTGTTTATCGCGGACAGAACATTGTCAGCCTTTCAATCTTGGCTGCGGCTCTTGCATTGGCCATTGCTCTGGTAATCAATCCCGGAAACACCATGCTCTTTCCCTTCATGGTTGGTGTTGCCCTGATTTTTGGCGTAATGCTGGTCACACCCATCGGCGGCGCTGACATGCCGACGGTGATTTCGCTTTTGAACTCCTATGCCGGGTTTTCCGCCGCACTTCTGGGTTTCGTGCTGAACAGCAAAGTGCTGGTGGTCGCGGGCGCGCTGGATGGCTCTTCTGGCTTCATCCTCTCGGTCATCATGTGCAAGGCGATGAACCGGTCTTTTACGAACGTCTTATTCGGAGCTTTTGGGCAGGTGCAGACTTCAGCAGCAAAACATGAAGAAGCGCGGCCAGTACGCAGCGCGACCGCAGAAGAAGCAGCGTCGATTCTGATGGCGGCAAATAAAGTGGTTGTGGTCCCAGGCTATGGCATGGCCGTGGCGCAGGCGCAGCACAAAGTGCGCGAGCTTTATGATTCGCTCACGAAAAAGGGTGTGGATGTGAGATTTGCTATCCATCCCGTGGCGGGGCGCATGCCGGGACATATGAACGTGCTTCTGGCGGAAGCCGATGTACCTTACGATCACCTGATCGAAATGGATGAAATCAACGGCGACTTCCCGCAAACGGATGTCGCTTTGGTCATCGGCGCTAATGACGTTACGAATCCGGCTGCCCGTACCGATACAGGCAGCCCGATTTACGGCATGCCAATCCTCGACGTAGATAAGGCTCGCACCGTGATGGTGATCAAGCGCAGCATGAACCCCGGTTTCGCTGGCATTGATAATCCGCTCTACTATATGGACAACACGCTAATGCTGTTCGGGGATGCGAAGTCTTTCGTCAGCAATATCGTCCGCGAGGTCGGCGGCGGACATGGATAGCAGATAGACCCAGCAAAAATATCTCGATGGAGTGACGGGCGCCCCCGCCCGTCAAGCCGTCCCTAGGTTTTTCCACAGTGCCTCGGAAGTAATAGCCTTTTCGTGCCATTCCCCTCTTTTAGCGGGAACTGTATGGTTGTTCGTGAGCAGTACTCGGGGGAGGGCTGTTCAAACTAACGTCCCTGACTTATAAGTCTGGGGCGTTTTGTTTTGCTCCAAGCTGTCTTCCGGACGGAAGAACTCTTCGCCCTATCCCTTGGTATTTGACCGCTTCAGCTTGATTCTGTGCGCTGCCCGCTTCTTCTTTTTCTTAGCCGCCCGGTTCGCTGAAAGCTTAGCCGAGCCTTCGTTTGCAGCGGCACGAGGTTTCGAGCTCTTCCGCGGTTTGGCTTTCGGCTCGGGAGACTTCGTCTCATGTGACTTTGTCTCGTGCTCTGGGGATTCGGCTTTGCCCATCACTTTCGCGGCGGTAGACGCAACGACACCCATTGCGGTCCCAATGCCTCGGGCAACGCTTTCGATGACTGGCTCGCTCGCGTGTTCCGCATGTTCGTTCGTGCCTTTAGAATCGGCTGCGGGATCGTTTTCGTCGCGTTTTTTGCTGTCCATTAATTCTCCTCGTTTTATATATAACGGTCGTGTCGGCCTATAAGACTACACTGCTTTGGATTGTCGAGGCGAGTATTCTGAATAACCGGCCTCGGGGCGAGGATGCCAGCTCCACACAGCTGGCGGGATTTGAATTTTGCTGGCTTTCAGCCACAATAGTAGAGCAGGCGGAGTAGTTTTGTTGCTAAGAAGCAGTAGAGACGTTTTATTTTATTGGTCCGCGACATTGAGCCGCACCATTCTGGTGTTGATTTCCGTTTGCCTCGCTGGCCGGAGTCAAGCCGAGGAACAGAGTCCTCAATCCGATCAACCTGTTTCGATCCGTGGTACGGTCGTGAACAGTGTCACGCATCAGCCGATCGCACGCGCCCAAGTCTATTCGCCGGACAATCGTTTTGCGGCGATGACCGACGATCAAGGGCACTTCGAAGTCGCGTTTCCGCAGACAGCCGACACAGGCACGGTTTCAAAATTGAGGGGCTCACCCCTTATGGCCCGCAAACCTGGCTTTCTGCCTGACCGTGATTTTCCAGGTCAGAATTTTCGGCTCATAGCCAATGCCACGGATCACACGATCCCATTGGTTCCAGAGGCCATTTTGATGGGCCGGGTCGGTCTTGATAGTTCCGACACTCCTGACGGAATCCAGGTGCAGCTATTCCAGAGAGAAATCCACGATGGATTTGCGCATTGGATACCCACCCAGATCGCTACTACAAATTCTAAAGGCGAGTTTCGTTTTGCCGAACTATATGCTGGCGATTATCGCGTGGGAACGCATGAGGTCGGTGATCGCGACGGCGCAGATCTTATTCCGGGTGGAAAAATATATGCATACCCCCCGGTTTATTTTCCGGCATCTTCCGATTTTTCAAGTGCAAGCACTATCCATTTATCGCCAGGTAAAGTTTTTGAGGCGGACGTTTCCCTGGCCAGGCGGCAATATTATCCAATCAAAATTTCAGTCAGGAACGGGCCAGCCGCAGGGATGCAAATCAACGTAACTGTTTCCGTCAGGGGAGACGGGGCTCCCGGGTACGCTTTGGGATACAACGCCTTTGATGGCACTATTCGCGGAGCACTGCCCAATGGAACTTATGTAGTCGAGGCTTCGACATTTACGCAGCAGGGTGCAACTGGGATGATGACTCTTCGGGTCGCGAATGCGCCGGCGGAAAGTGGCCAATTGACCCTCCTGCCAGACGGAGCCATTCCGGTCCACGTGACGGAAGAGTTTAACTCGCCAGAAGTGCTCCCACAGAACGACCGCGTCATTTCTGGCAATCGCGCTGGAAGGATGTACATGCGGAAACGGCATCAATATCTCAATGTGATGCTACAGCCGGTTTCAGATTTTGGGCGGGGAAGGGGCGCGTCTCTTCGACCTCCAAAAGGTCCCGACGACGAGTCATTGGCGATTGAGAACGTTCAGCAGGGCCGCTACTGGGTGCAAGTCAGTTCATCCAAAGGATACGCAGCATCGGTTACATCGGGCGGATCGGACCTTCGGCGCCAACCGTTGATTGTTGGACCCGGCGGATCGAGCCCTCCGATTGAAATCACAATGCGCGACGATACTGCTTCGTTCGACGGAAACGTCGAAGGCGCAAACAGCGCAATTGATGGACCAGGGCAAAGTGCCTCGAGTTCCTCCGCGCCATTTGCGTACGTTTATTGCATTCCACTCGCCGGCGGTCCCGGTCAATTTACGAAGGTCTGGGTTTCTCCAGACGGGAAGTTCCAATCACCGCAGATTCCCCCGGGCGAATATCGCATTTTAGCTTTCAGTCATCAGCGAAATGATCTCGAGTTTCGGGATGCGGAAGCCATGCGGCCGTATGAGTCCAAGGGAGTGCAGGTTAGCTTGGCTGCGGGTCAGAAGGAGCACTTGCAACTTCAGCTCATCTCGACGGCGGACGACAGTGCAGACTGAACTCATTCGCTACTTGCTGAACGTCGTCCGCTCTTTCTTTTGGATGTTATTCTTTGCTGCGATTCTTGAGGCGCAGGCCCCAAGCACTTCGCCGCAACAATCACCGAACGCTGGCAGCTACCGAGTTTCCGGGACGGTTGGCAGCGCAGTGGATGGACGTCCGTTGGCACGAGCCAACATCTTTCTGACCGACACCAAGGACGCCAAAAACAAGCAGGGGACTGTCAGTACTGACACCGGCTATTTTGCATTCAACCGGGTTGCGAAGGGCAAGTACTCACTGGAGGGAGCGAAGCGAGGGTTTATCTCACAGGACTACAACCAGCATGAGCAGTTCTCAACGGCAATCGTCACTGGGGCTGATGTTCCGACTGAAGATCTGCTTTTACGACTGCCGCCCGAGGCGGTAATTTCTGTAAGAGTCACGGACGAATCGTCTGAACCGGTACGAAAAGGATCGGTCATGCTTTATCGGGAAGATCGCAGCACCGGTCTGCGCCACGTTGTAGGCGTCGAGAGCAGGCAAACCGACGATCTTGGTTCCTGCGAATTTGCCCGGCTCGCGCCCGGCGTTTATTTCGTGGGAGTAACCGCGAGTCCATGGTATGGCGTTCATCCCGCGACGGTGCGCAGAGATGGCGAGGAGGATCCTTCCACAGCCGAACTTCGTTCTTTCGATGTCGCATATCCGCCAACCTATTACGGAGACGTTACCGAGGCCGATTCCGCAACACCGATTGCTGTCAAACCTGGAGATCAGTTCCAAGCCGAAATCCATCTTAGCCCGGTGCAGGCACTCCATCTGGTTTTTCGAGCCGCCGGGGATGGCCAGCATGGCTTCACAATGCCCTCACTTCAAAAGTCAGGGTTTGATGGGGAGCAGCTAAACCCGTTGATTGAAACTCGCAATATTTCTCCGAACTCATTTGAAATCGTAGGTATTTCACCGGGTAGGTACCAGGTCAGCTGGCCGGGTTCAGCTCCACGCGAGGTTGATATCGGCAACAATGGACAGGATTTGAGCGATGCAAAGGGTGAACCGTTCAGCACTGTTAAGGCCTCTGTGCGCGTTCTGGGAGACGCGAAACTTCCTGGTCCTATTCTCATTCAGCTACGCCCTGCCGACGAGAGAACCGGTACTGTTCAGGCGAGAGTAGACGAGAAAGGTCAGGCGACTTTTGAAAATGTCATTCCGCACAACTACAATGTCTTCGCATCAACTTTCGGCGCAGCCGGCTTGAAACCGTATTCGGTAGTTCAAATTTCATCCCAGGATGGCGCTACGGCGGGGCCTTCGCTGAACGTTCCACCCGGTTCCTCGCTCTCCGTCTCACTCTCGCTAGTTTCCGGAATGATGACTGTGGAAGGGTTCGCAAGACGTGCTGGAAAGCCCGTCGCCGGTGCGATGATCGTCTTAGTGCCAGAGAATCCCGATCAAAATCGGGCTCTCTTCCGCAGAGATCAAAGCGATCTCGATGGCAGCTTTAGTTTGCAAGGCGTGGTTCCGGGTTCATACACAGCCGTAGCGATTGAAGATGGGTGGGATATGGATTGGTCTCTGCCCGCCGTGATCGAATCCTACGTAAAGAATGGAAAACCAATCACGGTCGCCGACCAGCCGGGTCATTCCATGCAGTTGAACGGTGCGGTCGAAGTACAGCCGCATCACTAGAAAACAATCCGGATGTACGTGGCCGGTGTGAGGTTTGGGAGCGCGTTCTAAACATCGAAAAAAACCGTCTCGTGTTTACCTTGGAGATGGATTTCGAACTTCCAACGACCCTCCCCCCGATCATCCAGGTGTGCCATCAGAGTCTCCCGCCGTTCTTTCGGAACTAGAGCAAGCACCGGATCTTCCTGATTGGCGGGATCATTGATGAAGTAGGCGCGTGTATAGAATTGTTTGAGAAGTCCGCGGGCGAATACCGCGAGGTTCAGGTGCGGAGCCTGCAAAACGCCGGCTGGCCCCAGCACTCTTCCGGGCTTTATGGTGTCGAATTCGCAAATGCCCCCTTCGGACGTGCCCATTCGTCCAAAACCCTTACAGGCGGGGTCTGCGTTCGCATGTTGAGGATCGTCGGGATGATGGTATCTTCCGTTGGCGTCGGCTTGCCATATCTCAATCATGGCATCAGGAACCGGCGCACCGTCGCCATCGAGAACACGACATACCAGGCGCACGCGCTCTCCCTTGGCTTGCGGCTCTGCGATGCAGCTTACGCAACCTCTGCCTTCCGTCAATCCGAAGGAAAAAAAGGGACCAACCGTCTGCGAGGGAGTGGGAACCATTCTCATATTTATTCAAACAACGTAGCGTCGGGACCGCGCAATACGATATCGAACTTATAGCCAAGTGCCAATTGGGGCTGAGTCGTTTCCAGATCGAACTTGGAGATCATATTCTGGCGCGCCTTTTCATCAGGTACGGATTGGTAAACCGGGTCGTACGCCAACAGCGGGTCGCCAGGAAAATACATTTGAGTCACTAGTCGCGTGATAAATGCTCTCCCGAAAACCGAGAAGTGAATGTGTGCGGGTCGCCAGGCATTGTGGTGGTTGAGCCACGGATAGGCTCCAGGCTTAATAGTCACAAAACGATAAGTGCCATCCGCATCCGTAAGAGTGCGCCCGGCACCAGTAAAATTAGGGTCGAGCGGTGCCGGGTGTTGATCTTTCGCATGGGCGTAACGGCCCGCAGAGTTCGCCTGCCAAATTTCTATCAAGGTTTGCGGCACCGGACGTCCATTGCTGTCCAGCACTTTTCCGGTCACGATGATTCGTTCGCCCAACGGTGCGCCTTCGTGCTGGCCAGTAAGATCGTTATCAGTTGGAGCGATGTTCCCGTGGCCATAAACCGGGCCAGTGACCTCTGACAGGGTATGCGGGAGAAAGATCAAGGGCTTCAATGGCGCACGGAGAAGCGTGGACCGGTACGGTTTATACAGCGCCTCCGGCTGGGTGCCGCTCTCATGCCGTTGATAGGGAGTGACGGCCAAGCTTTTAGTTGTTAAATTCTCCATGGCCATATGGATGCAGCGAGAACGCATCAAATCTTATGTCAAGGTAAGGCGATTTGTCAGCAAGGCCGAAAGTTGAAGTCACCCGTTTCGTAGGGACAGCCACCCTCGGCTGTCCGGGTTGAAGGTCAACAGAGGAGAGGCATGAACCATCGAGGTAAAGGACTACTATCGCAGTATGACGATATTTTCATAGTGGATGGCGTTCGCACGCCATTTGCCGATTACAACACGGTTCTTGGATTAGTCTCGCCGATTGATCTGGGGATCAAGGTTGCCCGGGAAGTCTTCCGGCGAAGCGATATTTCACCTCAGGATGTGGATGCCGTCATCGCCGGCAACATGGCTCAAGCCAGCTTCGACGCCTACATGCTGCCTCGCCATATTGGCCTTTATTCAGGTGTACCAATTGAGGTGCCGGCCCATTTGGTGCAGCGTGTCTGCGGAACTGGGATTGAGTTGATTCTGCAAGCCGCGGACTTAATCAAGCTCGGGAAAGCAGACCTGATCCTGGGCGTGGGAACTGAATCCATGTCGCGAAATCCCATTGCCGCTTATACGCATCGAAGCGGCTTCAAAATGGGTCAAGTGGAATTCAAAGATTTCTTGTGGGAAGCACTTCTTGATCCCTGCGCAAATGTGACTATGGGGGGCACCGCTGAAATGCTGGCCAAGCGCCACGACATAACGCGCGAAGAAGTGGATCGTTTCGCTGCTGACAGTTTTGCACGGGCCCTCGCTGCTCAGAAGCGGTGCTTTCTCAGTGGCGAAATTGGGCCCGTGGTCAATGAAACGTTTGAGCGGGAGGGATACAGTTCGCGCGGCATTCGCCTTCCGAAGCCCGTTGAGTCATTTGGCGAAGACAGTCACATCCGGTCGTCTCCAATCGAAGTTCTCGAAAAGATACGTCCTGCTTTCGGCGGCGTACAGACTGGTGGCAATAGCTCCGCCGTGGTGGACGGCGCGGCAGCAACGCTCGTAGCTTCGGGCAAGTTTGTAGCTGAACATGGAAACAAGACCCTTGCTAAAGTGATTGCCGGGGTAGCAATAGGGGTGCCTCCTGAAATCATGGGAATCGGCCCGGTTGCGGCTATTCGAACTCTGCTCGATTCCACCGGACTTAAGCTGGAACAGGTTGACCGTTTCGAAATCAACGAAGCGTTTGGGGCACAGGTACTCGTCTGTGAACGCGAACTGGAGATTGATCATGCAAAGCTGAACGTCAACGGCGGCGCTATTGCAATCGGCCATCCGTTGGGGGCGACAGGCGTGCGCCTGGCCATTACTCTCGCCCGCGAGCTGAAAAATTCCGGAGGACGGTTCGGAGTCGCGTCCGCGTGCATTGGCGGCGGTCAGGGAATCGCGATGCTGCTCGAAAATCCTACCGCTGGGAATGCTTAGCCACCCCATGAGCGGGGATGTTGTGCTAACAACGTGACAGGTTTGTGCTGAATCCGTGAATGCTGATGCCGGTTTCATACAGAAACGCGCCCGGCCACATCCACTTTATTCTGGCCGGCAGGTGCTTCCTGGCGAGGTAGCTCAAACCGACGGCTCCGCCACTCATTGCCGCGCCTATTGCATACGTTCGTGTCACCGTAGGATGAAGTCCATAAAGTTCAGGCTCGCCGCCTTCTACCGTGCAAGGGCCGGGTCCACGGGAGCGATAATTGTGTCCAATCCATGTTGTGGTGTAGGAATCGGCAAATATGGCTGCCGTTGCAGCTACGGAAAGAAACAGGAATTGTTTGTCAATCACCCGATGCGCGAGTGCTGGTGGATGGGCCGCAAAAGAATCAGGCGTGACCGGGACTTGCAGTAGAGCATTCGGCTGCATCAGCAATGAGGGCGCATCCGGGAGCGCACGATTTTCTTCAGGAATAGCCACTGCTGAACTGAGCAGAATTAGAATCGCAACAGACACCCTTGCGCTGTCCATTCCTCATTGGACATTTGCAACAATCGAATTGCGTCGTCACGTTCGTCTCATGCACCATCGTTACGCGCGGTGGAGTTATTTCCAAAAGGGAAATGGGATTGGATTTGTGCAAACAGGAACTGGACCGAAACGGGAACAATGTGGCTTCTGCCCGAATTGTTTATCGGGCGGCTTTCTTTTCGTAGGTTGTCGGCCGCGCGCTTCGCGGTGGACGCTTGACGCCGTCTCGCAACTGACGAACATCAATCTTTAGCTCCGTTATGGTCCGGCTCAGCGTATTACGGTGCATGTCCAGTTGACGTGCCGCACGGCACTGGTTGCCGTTATTCTCCTGCAAAACCGTCAGAATGAATCGCTTCTTAAACTCGCGCACCGCCTCAGAATAAAGAATGTTGCTTTTGTACATTTGCATGATGAGTGCTTCGAGTTGATCTCTCACGATGTCTCTCTTTCTTAGTCCTTAATCAAACTTGGTCTGCAAAAGTTTCGCTGATGGCCGATGCTTTCGCCAGTCTAACCGCGCTGCGCCTTTTGAGACGGCGGTGCCCCTTGATGCAACAAATCCAATCCTTTATAAAACTTTGACCTTAACTCGGACGGCGCCACCCAAACCGCGGCGCGTCCGACCAGCACAAAGTAAGGCGCGAACGCCGAACCCTCCAACCACTTCGACGTGGGCGTGAATGCCGTCATGCTCATCAGGACGATCGCAATCGTCAATCCGCCTCGCACTAAACCAAGCGCTCCGCCCAGGATTCGATCGAAAACGCTAAGCCCCGCTTCTCGAACAGCCCAGCGCGCAATCCGCCCGGCAATTCCCGCCAGAATCATCACTCCCAAAAAAATAGCCAAAAACCCAATGCTTTCACCGAGCCAGATGGATTTTAAATATGGAGCAAAATGCTCAGCTACCCGGTGATATTGCCACGCTGCCAGCAGATATCCGCATATCAGTCCTGCGATTCCAAAGGCTTCCTGAAAGAAGCCTGAACTCGCCGCCTGAATGACGGACACCAAAAGCACCGCAATGATGATCCAGTCCGCACCGCTCATGGCCGGTTTACACCAAGCCGGCTTACACCAGGCTTTCCACGAGCGGTCTCGCTGCTAAACATCCAACTCACGCCCTGTAAGTTTGCGATACGCTTCGACATATTTTTCGCTGGTTTTGCGCGCGACGTCCGCGGGCAATGCCGGAGCGGGCGGCAATTTGTTCCAGTGAATTTCTTCGAGGTAGTCGCGCACATACTGCTTATCGAAAGACTCCTGTACCTTGCCGGGTTGGTATTTGTCCGCCGGCCAAAAGCGCGAAGAATCTGGAGTAAGAACTTCATCCGCCAAAGTGATGCCCGCACCGGTGCGGCCAAATTCAAATTTAGTGTCCGCGATGATAATGCCCCGCTGCCGCGCATAATCGGCGGCTTTCTTGTAGATAGCGAGACTGGTATCGCGGAGGTCGCGGCTGAAATCGGGACCAATTATTTTGGCCATCTGCTCAAAAGAAATATTTTCATCATGCCCGCTGGTGGCTTTCGTCGCTGGAGTGAAAATCGGTTCCGGCAACTTGTCGGACTCCTTCAGTCCCTGTGGCAATTGGATTCCGCATACGGCGCCACTGGCCTTATATTCTTTCCAGGCTGAACCTGAAATATAGCCTCGAACCACACATTCCACAGGGAACATCTCCGCCCGCACGACCATCATGGATCGTCCACGCAACACCTCGGTGTACTTTCGAAGCGTGGCTGGATACCGATCCACGTCGGTAGCAACCATGTGATTGGGGACAAGGCCGCCCAGAAGCTCAAACCAAAACACCGACATCTGCGTCAGCACCCGCCCCTTTTGCGGGATGCCGGTCGCCAGGACATAATCGAAGGCAGAGATTCGATCGGTGGCTACAAATAAAAGATGTTCGTCGTCCAGACGGTACACATCACGCACTTTTCCGCTGGCGTACAGTTCGAGTTCCGGGAAATCAGTTTGAACAACCGCGTCGAGTAGTTGAGGATTCATGAAAGAATTTTACAGGCAGGAAACGTCCGGTATTCTAGCGTCTCTAAAATATTTGTCAACGATTAAGTCGGCCAGTTCGGCGGCG
>DASYGR010000019.1:0-5207 GCA_035999525.1 Terriglobales bacterium | reverse complement strand
CAGGGCAATTCGCCTACCAAGTGTTGCCATGGCAAGCCTATGTTAATGAGCAACTTACTGAGTTTTGATTAATTGATTACTTGAATAAGCGAAAAGGGTTGCAGATTCCGTCGCGAGATGTGCAGTTCAATTCACCAAACAGCCGAAGGCACGGTGGCGGCATATAGTCTTGGGAACAACAAGGAAGCGGCGAACCACATTCCCGGATGCCGTCAGTCCGTTAATTCACCGTAATGGGATTCATCAGACCGGCGACGTGGGTGTGGCTTTCGCAAACATTCAACATGCCGGGTTCGTCCTGAGAAAACAACGAACGCGGGTAGGCGCAATGCAAATGGAATGCCCGCTCATTCAGCAGATCGTTCCACAAACCCTCAAGAGCGAGCGCACCGACTTTGTTGCCTTTGTCCCAAAGTACAGCAACCATTTCTCCGAATACTGTGAGTCCCAGATCTTTGCTGCGGGCGGCTTTCTTGACGTTCAATAACAATTGACCGACGGAGGAGAGGAACAGCTTGGGGTCGGGCATATCCTTCACCATGAATTTGGAGAGCATCTCGTCGGCATCACACATGGTGAACCGTTCTTCCCTGGCGTAATTTCGCACGTTCACTTCAAGCCGTGAAAGAGCCTTCGTCAGCAGTTCCCGATGATCTTTGGTGGCAACAACGAGGACGGAGTTGCCGACCAGGAGCGCCGATGACACGACTCCACACAACCGATCAATCAGGGCCTGGTGTGTGTCGTAGAACTGCACGGAATGGACAGTGGACATGCTTCTCCTTCAGCGATCGTCTTAGTGTACACCGGAATCCCCTGCGGTTATACGGATATGATTCGTCGGGTGGGTCAGCGGATAAACGCCAAATGCAATAGCAGATGTACTTCGCGCGAGATCCTTTCGGGACTGAAGCCCTTCAGGGATGACGTCGAAGTAGGGATCTGTTCAAACCGGGCCAATGCCGGTTTCGCTGGACCTCGACACCCTCACCGCGCCTTGATAATGTCACCGAGCAAATCAGGCTTTGAATCCTCGCGCACCAGATGCGGGTATTTTTCTCCTCCGTGGTAGTCAATTTTATAAGTTTTGTAATAATCGGCGTTTTCTATGAGGAGTTCGATGGGTTCCTTATTTCCCATCGCAGCCCGCAGCGCGTCACGTAGAACCTGCGGAGAGCTTGATTTTTCCGTGGAAAACCGGCGGCCGTTCACGGCGATAAGCCGCATGCCAGGGCCAATTCCGGCCTTTGCCGCCGGCATGCCCTCGATTGTGTCCACGATAACTCCATCGTCTTTTAACTCCAGACCAATGGAAAAGGACGCATCGAGTTCCCGATGGTCATCCTCCCAAATGCGTGTGAGCTCTGAGCGGTTCTGGTCGTAAACCACCTTCCAGCCACTATTTTCAAGTCCTGTCATCGGTGCGCCCGGAGCGTGACTCGTGAGTCGCTCCGTCCAAAAGCTTCGCCAATCGTAAGGCGCGACTTCGTTGAGGGCGTTGACTATATCGTTAAAGTCATAAGGCTCTACCATCGGCGGACCGCTTGGCGCGCCATGAAAGAGGTGACAAAAATCATCAATGGATTTTTGCCCATGTGTTTGCTTGCGGATGATCGTATCCACCCACAGCCAATTCAGCACATCCTCGTCGTAGAAGTCTGTTTTTCGTCGCCATGAGGACCAGCCGTCCTGAGCAAAATAAAGTTGGGGGGCCGCGTCGGCGGTGTCCTGCAAGTTCCTCCATGTACGGCCGGACTCGTGGTCAAGCCGCGCCGCAATCCGGGCCACGGCATCACGATATTCTTCCGGCGTCCACAGGCCGCTGCGTGCGGTCAGCACATCGCCGAGGTACGAAGTCAATCCTTCATATACCCACAAAAGATCGTCCTGCATGGGCTGCTCGTAATCGGGAGTAGCCAAGCCAGCGGGGCGGCGATATTTTCCATTCCACGAGTGCACATATTCATGCGGCAAAAGGCCGGCGTGAAGTGCCCGCAGATCGGAGTTCACCAAGCCGTGCTCTTCGACACGGCTATCGTCGGATTCGTGATGCTCAAGGCCAAAGTGAGCCACGAAATCGCTCAGCGTATATAGAAAGTGATAGTCGCGGTAATGATGAGCGCCGAATAACGAGTATGCCTGTTGCACCAGACTCTTATATTGGTCCCAAACCTCGGGCGGCGCGTCCAGTGCCGCGGCGCTGTCGGCGGCTATGTCCATCTCGACCGGAGCTTTGTCGTGGGTTAGCGGCACGACCTTCAAATATTGCGCCGTGAGTATAGGTGAATCCACAAGCGTGGTTAATGAAACCGGCGCGAAGTCAATTTCTCGTTGCATGCCCATCCGTTCATCGGCCGCAACCGGAAGCGACGTGCCGAAGTCCCAGCCCGGCGGTAACCGAATGCTTGCCTCGTAGGTGAGGTCGTCGGTTTTCCATCCTTTGGGATACAACAAGAGCTGGTTCCAGCTGACAATCGCCAACGTCGCCGTCGCGGAAGAACCTTCGGAAAATCCGGCCTCCATGGTTGGAGGCGAAAGGAAATCGAGTGAGGCGTTGACTTCGCTGACCCCGTCAGGAACTTCGACGTTGATTGTGAAACCGTCCAGGGTGTCGCGGCGCCATTTTAGAGTTTGCCCGTTGCCGACAAACTTCAGCCCGGCGAGGTCCGTCACGGGACCGTCGGGCGCATGTTCGCCCGGTATCCATTTCGGATAATAAAGAGTGAGCGTGCCGGGGCTTGCTGGAATCGTCAGTTGGGCGTGGAAGATTTTGCGCGGCGCCTCCGAAGAGTCCACATGGATTTTTATTGTGGGTGATTTGGTCTGAGCGAATGACGCGCATGTCAGGATTAAGAAAAAGGCAATAACGCCAGCCCTATTTATCAAGTTTCCCCCTGGGGTAGTCAGATAAGGACTTTAATATAGCAGCGCCAGACTTACAGGAGGGGAGAGATAGTCGAGCCTTGAGAGTCGCTGGGGTGATTCTGGCAGCGCGGACTACGGGAGAGGGCGGTGTATTTTTATTTGGATAGTTGCCACTTGGATAGTTGATCGATAATCCGGCAGATAACAGTTTCCTTCTGCGATTTTTTCAGCTTGCCTTCACACGCGACTTTTGTAAATCGGCGAGCGCGGTGTGATATGCCTCGAAACATTCCGCGATAGACATCCAGGAATTCCAATTGGGGTCGGGATGTTTCCATTTTATGTCGTAGTTGCTGGGAATCTTATCGGCGAGAACGGCTTTCCTTTGCTCCCAAAGCAACTTCAAATGTTCGATATCCATTGCGTTTGGCTGGCCTGTCTCCTGTTCAGCCCTGTCAACCCATTCGCCCACTCTTAATCGCAGTGTGCTTACCATAGCGGAATTTTAATTCGTTCCTTCTGCCGGGGCAATACAGCCGGTTCCTTAACCCGAACGGACCGATCTACCACGGCATTCTGGACTGCTTTATCATGGCGCATGGCTCCGCGCGGTAAATTCATCACTTTCGAAGGGCTGGATGGATCTGGCAAGAGCACGCAACTGCAAAAACTTGCGGACGTTCTGCGCGCCGAAAGAATGGCCATCACCTGCACGCGAGAACCGGGAGGAACTGCGGTCGGAGAAACAATTCGCAACGTGCTTCTTGACACCGCCACATGCGGCCTCGCGCCGCGAGCGGAATTGGCTTTGATGTTCGCGGCCCGAGCCCAACATATCAAAGAAGTAATCCAGCCCGCATTGGATGCCGGCCATTTCGTGTTGTGCGACCGGTTCACCGATTCCAGCGAAGCCTATCAAGGCGGTGGACGTCAACTGGGCAGCGAACTCATTCTCGAATTGCATCGCATCCTCTGCGGCAATCTGCAACCCGACTTTACAATTTTGATGGATTCGGACGTGGCGGCAAGCGTGAACCGTGCTAAGAGGCGAAATAATCTTCGCAGCGAAAAATCGGGATCTATCGAACCTGATGAAAACCGCTTTGAGCACGAAAGCCGCGCTTTTTTTGGACGCGTGCACGCAGCCTATCTCGCAATTGCCGCTCGCGATCGCGATAGAGTCGTGACGGTAAATGCCCGCGGTACTCCCCAGCAGACTCACGAACAGATCGTGGAAATCGTTCACCGCAAATTGAAACTTCGATAATCAGGATAGGTCCCGTACCACGAAGGCATCCCCGGACATCACATGCAGCTTTCCGTTCAACAGCAGCTCACAGGCCTGCCCAAATTCCGCCTGCATAGTCTCGGCTTCAATGCCTACGTCGAAGGATGGGCGCTGTACGCGGAACAATTGGGGAAAGAAGTCGGCTTCTATCAAGACCCGGGTTCGGACTACGGACGATTATCCTCTGAGTTGTTCCGCGCTGTGCGTTTGGTCGTGGACACGGGAATACACTCGAAAGGATGGTCCCGCGACCAGGTGGTGGAATTCATGCGCAAGTCCGGCGCGATTGATGAGCCCACCATCCAGTCCGAGACCGCCGTTACATCTCTTGGCCTGCCCAAGCCCTAAGCTACAAGCTCGGTCAGCTCAAGTTCCGCGAACTCCGCGAGCGCGCTCAAAAAGAACTTGGCCCAAAGTTTGATATTCGCAAATTCCACGATGAAATGCTCGACGGCGGAACTCTACCCCTCGATCTCCTAGACGCCCGAACCGATAAATGGATCGCCCAGCAAAAATCTATGTGAGGAAATCTGTCGAGAAGCCGGGCGGCCCATTTTAAATTTTGCGTTTCTTTGCGAAATTTAGAGTGGGGATGTTCAAATCAACGCGCATTTGCGGTACGGCTTATAGCTATAGCGTGACGCGACACGATCACCTAATTGCTATGCCAGCCATTTTGCGGCCCGCGTCTCCTGTTATTCCGAACGTGCGCTTAGCCCGGAGAGCCTGCCCTCGTAAACCCGACCTTTGTCATTCCGAGAAGCCGGGTGGCCCATTCTAAATTTCGCGTTCTTTGCGAAATTTAGAGTGGGGATGTTCGAATCAACCTTTCGCCCCGACTGGAACAGGTCATCGCCGAATGCCCCTGTCAGGTAGCTCTGGCAGGCTGGCCCCCACCTGGGAAATTGCGATTTTCCATAAATCAGAAATGATTGAGGCTGACCCATCCTTGCGCGGTTTTAGCAGGGATGGGGACTTCAACTCTCAGCGGAGAATGGAGTTTCTGATTCCTACGAAAAGGGCCGAGACGGCGACATGAATTCCCATCCGTCGA
>DASYGR010000018.1:0-6799 GCA_035999525.1 Terriglobales bacterium | reverse complement strand
GTTTCCAAACTTGCAAGAATCGTGTAGAGGTTAAAACGAGTCTCGGAGTGAACGTCAGTGACAAATGCGATCATAATGGCCCGAGCCGTAGAAAAATTCTACTTGCAGCCCGACGGAAATCGCATCGGGGTTCTTGCCCCGACTGATCTAGAAATTCGCCCTGGAAATATTTTGGCCCTCCTCGGCCCCTCGGGCTCCGGGAAATCAACTCTCCTTAGGATGTTGACGGGCCTCTCAGTTCCATCGTCTGGCGAGGTACTCTGGCACGGCCAGCCTTTAGCGAAACGTTCTCCGAACGCAGCGATTGTGTTTCAAAGCTTCGCGTTATTCCCGTGGCTAAACGTCCTGGAAAACGTAGAAGCTCCACTCGAAGCAAAGGGCATGGCGGCAATCGAACGACGCAAGCGTGCGTTAAAGATCCTCGACACAGTCGGTCTTGACGGCTTTGAAACCGCCTATCCCAAGGAACTTTCCGGAGGAATGAAGCAGCGCGTAGGCTTTGCCCGGGCTCTGGTCGTTGAACCCGAAGTGCTGTTTATGGATGAGCCTTTCTCGGCGCTCGACGTGCTGACCGCGGAAAATCTGCGGGGAGAGCTAATGGAGCTCTGGCTGAACAAAAAGATGCCCACCAGCGCCATTTTTATAGTCACGCACAATATCGAAGAGGCGGTGCTGCTGGCGGATCGCGTCGTTGTGCTCGGTAAAAACCCCGGACGTGTTCGCGCCGACTTTGAGATTGCGCTTCCCCACCCTCGAAACCGCAAGGCAGCGCCGTTTGTCGAATTCGTGGACCGCATCTATGAAATTATGACTCAGCCTGACATGGAATATTTTGCAGAAGCAGTACCCATGAGCGCCGGATCGTCTCCCAGCACCAAGCCGAAATACCAAATGTTGCCGCACGCGCGCCCAGGCGGAATCGCCGGGTTGATGGAACTTCTGCATGACGGCGACGGGCGAGAAGATCTCTACCGTTTAGCCACTCGGTTATCCATGGATGTGGATGACCTGCTGCCGATTGTGGAGTCATGCGTCATGTTGGGCTTTGCCACGCTAAAAGAGGGTGAAGCTCAAATTACCCCTGAGGGTGGCGCTTTTGCCGACGCCAACATTCTTACTCGTAAGGTGCTATTTCGCGCTGCAGCGCTGAAGCGAGTCACAATCTTGCAATGCATTGACAGCGTGCTAAGAGCCAAGTCCGACCATTCCATTCCAGATGAATTCTTTCGAGACATCCTGGACGAACACTTCACTCAGGATGAAGTGGATCTCCAATTTAATACCGCGATGGTTTGGGGACGCTACGCTGAGATATTCGATCACGATCCCGAAAATGGCCGGTTAATCCTAACTGACTCGCCGACTGAACAGGCGGATGCAGCGAACCCGGGTGCCACATGAAAATGAACAACAAGAGGCCATTTTCCCCATACCGCCTCTGGTCGCTATTACCCAATATGGGCGCATCCCACTTCTCCGATGCGCTAATGTTCGGATTAGCGATTTCCGTCTTCTATGGCGTGCTGATGGTATCGCGTTATTGGCTTGGTCCAATTACTCCTCAAGTGGAAATTTCGCGCAGCGTGCTGGCGCTTCCTGGCTATGCCGCGCTATCACTGCTGAGAATCACGATTGCGTATTTGTTGAGTTTGGCCTTCACCCTCATCTATGGATATGTTGCTGCCTACAATCCAACCGCTGAGCGTTTCATGATTCCATTACTGGACGTTTTACAGTCCATCCCCGTGCTCAGCTTCTTGCCTGGGGTCATGTTGGCGATGGTAACTTTGTTCCCCACGCGGCAGCTCGGCGTAGAAATGGGCGCAATACTGCTGATCTTTACGGGACAAGTCTGGAACATGGCATTTAGTTTCTATGGTTCGCTCAAGAGTGTCCCGAGGGATATGCGCGAGGCCGCCAAGATCTACCGTTTCAGCTGGTGGCAACGTTTTATCGAAATCGACCTGCCATTTGCCGCGATTGGACTGGTGTGGAATTCGATGATGTCAGTCGCCGGAGGATGGTTCTTTTTGATGGCATGCGAGATGTTCGTGCTGGGTTCCCGCGACTTCCGGCTCCCGGGCCTCGGCTCTTACTTGCAAACTGCCGCCAGCACCGGGGACACACGCTCCATTCTTTGGGGTGTGGCAACCATGGTGGTGGTGATTGTGATGCTCGATCAGTTTGTGTGGCGGCCCGCCATCGCGTGGGGTGAGAGGTTCAAAGTCGAACAAGTGGAAAGTGCTCACGCGCCAAGTTCATGGGTTTTGACCATGCTGCAACATTCCCGGAGCCTGTCATATTTGGGCAGCAGGACACTGGGGCCGATTCGAGAAAGTTTGACTTCGCATTTTGCTCGACGCCATCAAGTTCAACCGCTTGCATCAACCACAGACACTGCCAAGAACTGGGTGGCCCGAACCATTGGGGTGATCGCTATAGTTGGCATCATTTATTCCGTCTTCCGGGTACTCGTTTTGCTCGCTAGCCTGACTCATGCCGATGTGACACAACTTTTCATTAGCCTGGCGGCAACATTCCTACGCGTCAATGCAACGATATTCATTGGCGCCGCATGGACCATACCGGTCGGAGTGTGGATCGGTTTTAGTCCGAGATTAGCTCGTGTTGCGCAGCCAATGGCGCAAATCGCCGCATCCATCCCGGCGACGGCATTGTTTCCTGTCGTCCTGCTGATTTTGCTTAAGGCAGGCGGAGGTCTGAACATTGGTTCAGTCATCCTCATCCTGCTCGGAACGCAATGGTACATTCTGTTCAATGTGATTGCCGGATCCATGGCGATCCCGACTGACTTGAAAGAAGTTTGCTCGGTGTTTGGGATCAACAGCGCGGAACGCTGGCGAAAACTGATTCTCCCGGGGATCTTTCCTTACCTCGTCACGGGGTTGGTAACGGCGTCTGGCGGAGCCTGGAATGCCAGCATAATCGCCGAATATTTTCATTTTAAAGGACAGACATTTTTTACGACTGGCCTGGGAGCAATTATCAGCCGCGCCAGTGACGATGGGAATTTCAAATTGCTTCTTGCAGCCACGATTCTCATGGCGGCCACCGTTGTGACCGTAAACCGCTTGGTTTGGCGGCCCCTCTATGCGCTTGCCGAAGATCGCTTCAGACTGGAGAGTTAGAACCGACGAAGAAGGCTTGGGGAATTTTCGCTGGAGCAGATGTTCCACTCCCACTCAAGATATGCTCGGCGGGGTGTCGAAGCACGCCGAGCACTCTTGATAGGAACTATCACTGGCGCTTCAGGCCTGATCTCTGACTCCGAACTTGGCTCAACGCCTGGCAGATCTGGCTGAAGTCACCGATCGACTACCCGAGCCTCTACCAGAGGCGCGGGCCAATAAATATTTTAAAGAACAATCTTAGTCGTCAAGCCGCCCTTAGTAGCCAGTCCACCCTTCGTCGCTAGTCCGCCCTTGGTCGCTAGCCCGCCCTTGGTCGCTAGCCCGCCCTTCGTCGCCAGCCCACCCTTCGTGGCTAGTCCACCCTTCGTGGCTAGTCCACCCTTCGTTGCCAAGCCGCCCTTCGTGGCTAGACCACCCTTGGTCGCTAATGGCTGATCGGACGAGAAATTAGATGAGGGAGCCTTGGTGGCGATAATTGCTTTTCGTGCGGCTGCGTTGTTGCTGATCAGGGACTTTTTTTGTACCGACATGTTAAATCCTCCGTTGGACGTTGAGTCCGGAATCTGTAGGCGGTCTGTTTTCGCTCCGCTCTTGGCTTCTGTCATTGCACGAGTCCTGCCACATCCCATGCATTGCCTCGACAAATTTCCAGCTCCACAAAATGAACGGCTTAGGAAGATTGAGCAGATTTCCCTGAGCTCTATGCCGAATCAAAATCTCTTGCTTGGTGATTAATTAACCAATATATGGTAACTTTTTAACCAGAATCTGCAATTCCGTACTTTCGACACAGATACTTCATCTTCTGACGGTCAATTCCCAGCAGCTTTGCCGCCGCTGTCTTATTGTTTTCTGTTCTACGGAGCGATGCCCTGATATAAGCAACTTCAATCTTCGCAATCTCGTCATCGAAGGAAATCCCTTCCTCCGGAATCAGAAACGACTCTTGCTTGGCCGTGCTGTCGTAAAGGATCTGCTGAGGCAAATTCTTTACCTTAATTACAGCACCAGGGGCCATTAAAACCAGCCGTTGCATCAGGTTTTCCAGCTCCCGCACGTTTCCGGGCCATGAATACTCCTCCAGTATCTCCAGCGCTTCGGGATCCACCTGCTTCAACGGAATATTATTGGCGCCGCAATAGAGCCGGAGAAAGTGATCAATCAGCAGGGGGATATCCGTTGGGCGTTCCCGCAAAGGTGGAAGCATGATAGGAACGACATTGATCCTGTAATAGAGATCCTCGCGAAATTTCCCGGTATGGACCGCATTCTCCAGGTCTTCATTGGTGGCCGTGACCAGCCGAAAGTCGATTCTCTTGGAAGACTTGGCTCCAATTCGCTGAACCATGCGCTGTTCCAATACGCGTAGGAGCTTGCTTTGGAGGCCCAACCCCAGGGTTCCGATCTCGTCCAGAAATAGGGTGCCCCCATGAGCCTGTTCGATGTACCCCGGACGTGCGACATCCGCCCCGGTGAAAGCACCTCGTTCGTGTCCGAATAATTCTGCTTCAATCAAGGTCTCGGGCAGGGCCGCACAGTTAACGCTTACAAAGGCTTCATTTCGACGCGATCCCGTCGCCACTATGGCGCGTGCTACAAGTTCTTTCCCTGTTCCACTCTCTCCCCTGACCAGAACCGTGGCGTTGCTGTCAGCGATGTTAGAAATCGCCTCGTACACGACTCGCATCCCTTCGCTGCCGCCAATCAAATCGCAGAAAGACGATCGGTTGGAGGCTTCTTCCCTCAAGACACGATTTTGGATCTCCAAATCGCGATCCTCAAGAGCCTGCGTCAAGAAGCCTTGTAGCTCCTGAAAGGCGACAGGAGCGACAAAGAGCTTGTCTAAACCTGTCGCTCGAGCCTGTGAGGTCAAAGTCTTGCTTCGAGAACGTGTGAGCCCAACCAGCACTAGATCTGAGCTTAAGTTTCGAAGATCCTGTAGCAACTTCAGGCAGTCTTCGGTGGACCCGGCCGAGGTCTCGATGTCGGCGACCACCGCGGCAATCTCCACAGCTTCCAGAAGGGGCTGGAGTTCGTCCCAAGAGTTAAGAAGCGTGGTATGGAAGCTTGACGCCAGCCATTCCTGAATCTCAGGCAGGATGGCATCATCAGTGGTCAATATTGCGATGCGTCGCGCGCCTACTGATCCCACAACTTTCATCGGGTGGAGCCCTCTCGACAGAGATTAACAACTGAGTGATCGAATTTGCACCCATTATAGGTAAAATTTTGACCAACAGAGAATTTTTGAGCGCTGCCAATTTCGGCCTGAGTTTGCTGAAGTTGCCCCTGGCTCAATTCCACGATAGAACCTAATCCAAGGTTGTATCGGGTCTGAGCGAGATCAAGTGCCTGATTGGCTTGATCAAGTAGTTGCCGGCTCCCTGCGACCCGCTCGTACGATGTCCTGGCGTTGAGCCAACTTGTTCGGACATCGCGCGAAATGCGCTTGCGAAGATCAAGAATTTGCTGCTTCGCGGCTTGCGATCGCAACTCGGCTTCCCGAGTTCTAGCATTGAAAAGAAAGCCATTAAAGATTGGGATCTGAATATTAACGCCCACCACGACATAGGAGGCTGAGAGGCGGTCATCGCGGACTGGAATGGCATGGAAATCCACCACAACCCCTTAATCCTTCACATCCTATAACTTTTTCTTATATAATAAGTATGCATAATATTTGTCTAAATATTATTAGCTTCCCTTCATTCGTGCGCTCACCTTATCATAGGAAAGGCTAGTGAAAGAGAAAAGGGGCATAAGCAATGGAACGTCCGAGAATTGCGATTTTCGACACCACGTTGCGAGACGGCGAACAGTCGCCGGGGTGCAGCATGAACGTGAAAGAAAAGCTACGCCTGGCGCACCAACTCGACCGCCTTGGTGTGGACGTAATTGAGGCCGGATTTCCCATTGCGTCAGAGGGCGACTTTACCGCGGTCCAAGCGATTGCGGCCGCAGTTCCCCGTCCTGTTATTGCTGCCCTGGCGCGGGCTTGCGCCAAAGACATTGAGCGAGCAGCGCAATCCCTTGCAGGGGCCGTATGTCCCCGGATTCACGTGTTTCTAGCCACTTCAGAAATTCATCTTCAGCACAAGCTGCGAATAACGCAGCAGCAATGTTTAGAGCAGGCGCGTGATTCTGTCCGTTTGGCCAAATCTTTTTGCCAGGACGTGGAATTTTCTCCAGAAGATGCGACCCGAACGTCCCCGCAATTCCTCTACCGCATTCTTGAAGCTGTAATTGAAGCCGGGGCCACGACTTTGAACATCCCTGATACCGTCGGATACAGCATACCCGCGGAATTCGCCGAACTGATCTCCGGCATTCGCCAAAATGTGCGTGGAATTGAAAAAGTAACCATCTCTGCCCACTGCCACAATGACCTCGGTCTGGCGGTCGCGAATTCTTTAGCCGCCGTTGCGGCGGGTGCTCGACAGGTGGAGTGCGCAATCAATGGAATCGGCGAACGCGCCGGCAATGCTTCTCTTGAAGAATTTGTGATGGCGTTGCGGGTCCGTTCCGACAGATATGCATACGAAACAGGCATCGTAAGCGAACAGTTGTTTCCTGCGAGCAAATTGTTGAGTGAAATCACTGAAGTGCCGGTGCAGCCGAATAAGGCGATTATTGGACGCAATGCATTC
>DASYGR010000012.1:0-21303 GCA_035999525.1 Terriglobales bacterium | reverse complement strand
TGGGATCGATGTTCTCGTAGTCCGAAACGTCATAACCGAAATCGACTTGAGGAGACGGGAAGCAGGGAGTGATCCAGACGGCATCTACCCCGAGATCCTTTAGATAGTCCAATTTTGACGCGATGCCGTTAAGATCCCCGATGCCGTCGTTGTTGCTGTCAGCGAAGCTTCGCGGATATATCTCATAGAACACCGCATGCTGCCACCATTCGTGACCTTCGGCGTCTACTTTCTTGGTTTGTGCCGGCGCCTGAGAGAGCATCGAGAACGCGGCGATGATTACCAAAATCGCAGGTAAAGACTTTCGGACCATAAGGCTGTCTCCTCCGACTAGAACAAACTGCTACAAAATAAACTTGTTGCTACTGTACTCTCGAAACTTTCCTCGCCGCTGTCGCGCTGAGATGGATTGACACCTTGCCATGCACATAGGATGCGCTATTGTCGCCTGGCAACTTAACCTCAAGACTGGTGCTCGTTTCGTTTTTGACCAACTCGGCTCCGTCTATTGACGAAATTAGTCCAGGGTTCAAAACGAAGAGGTCGTACTGCTTACCCGCAATTCCCGCGACTTCGAGAGTCAATTCGTTATATCCGGGAGCCCAAGCTTCTGACACGATTTTCAGGGCTTGGCTGCTTTCTCCCTGCGGCGGCAGAGTGATTGAATATCTGACGCCGAAGTCGTTGCGCACATTCATTCGCAGGATAGTGTTCTCCGATGTGACGGGAAATTCTGTTGCTAGGTGTTGGTCTTCCTTGTTGACCTGAGATTGGCTGCGAACTGCGCGCCCATTGATTGTGGTAGAGCTTATTTCTGCGCGAGGGCTGAAGGCGGGGGAGAACTCAACTGCGCATTGGCCTGAGCCGGAGCGGGTGACTTCTAAAGACACGTTCTCAGCATCGCGTCGATACTTAAGATCAAGTACTACATTTCCTACATGCACATTGCCGATCTCGAAAGATTTCCAATCGGCGGGAATGTGCGGGGACAGCCGCAAGCGATGACCAATTGCATCGACTTCAAGTCCGAACATTCCCTTTAGGATTGGGCTCACCACCATAGCTGCCGACCATATTTGCTGCGGTGAGCTTGTCGAGAGTGGTTCGTAGTAGTCGCCAGAAAGAACTTCCGTTACATGTCCCAGAGATCCGCCAAGGGCCAGCAGTGCGTTCGACCTCAAATTCGAATAAGCTGGCAGCGGACGATGATAGCGATACTCGCCTACGGACGCCCATCCCGTAAAAAGAGGCCACACCGAACCGAAGTGATATCCGCCGGGATTGTACAAGGGACTCTGCGAAGAAATGATCCGCATTCCCCAGTCGGTTTGGTGATCTGAATCGGCGAGCTTGTCAATTGTTGGCTGCACGCGACTATCTTCAAGCAGATCAAACCACAGCGGCACGGTGGCGAGGACACTTGGTATTTCAACCTGATGCTGATTGGCATCGAGCGCGAAGGAGAACGTTTTCTTCTCTTCTGACCAGAATTTATCGTTCACTAAATCCTTCTGGCGAGCATACTCCTGATCGAACTGACGACCCGCGTCTTGCTTTCCCACAAGATGCGCGAGGTTCGAGAGAGCGTGCAATGCCTCCACGCCTAGAGAGCTCTGGTACAACTCAGTTTCAACCGGAAGCAGGGGGCCACCCTCGACCCATCCGTGGCCGAATCCAAAATTTCGGGGCAGGCCATCCGCGTTATACGTGCTCTTGAGAAATTGATATGCACGGAACAAATTGTCCCACTTGCTGGACGCGAATTCGATGTCTCCGCTGTGAACGACATAATCGTTCATCGCAATGATGTAGAGTGGCGTCGCGTCGGCGGAAGCAAATCCATAGGGATAGTTCTTAAACCAATCCACGAGGCTAGCCGATTGCGCAATTTCGTGCGGGATTTTTCCGTCGGTGCGCTGAAAGCCGGTTAGGAACTCGAGAGCCGTCCTGGTGCTCGCGAAATCACCTTCCGCGTTCAACGCAAAAGAAGTCCACAAGGCATCGCGACCAAAGAACCATGCAAACCCAGGCCGCTGGCTGGTACCGGAACTTCTGTATCCCGCGATTAATCCTGTGCCCAGAAGCGGGTCATGTACCATGCCTTGAATGACGCTAATGCGAGACCAATCGTAAGCCTGTTGTAATTGCTTGTCCGGCAAAACCAAATTCACGGTACGGTTCAAATATTGCCGGTAGTAGTCCGCCGAACTTTGCAGGAGTCTTTCAGGCTCATTCGAGAGCTTCCGATAAACATTTTCCGCGTCGGATTGCCCGTCCAACGAGCCTGCGATCACAACCAATTTCGTGTCCTTTCCTTTGCCCGATGGGCCGAGAAGAAATGCATTCTCCGATGACATTGAGTAATTGGTCGAATACTCGGTCTCCGACATTACTCCTGAGGGCGAGCCGACGAGTGCGGAATATTTTTTGAGTTCCTCCCCCAGCACAAAAGCGTGCAACACCGGATCCCAATGGAGATACGTGCCTCCCAAAGCGGCAGGCCATTCCAACTGAAAATCGCGTTGAAACACGACTTCGATTTCGAGAGGATCGGTGGTTTCGACTTCGATTTTTACGATTGCCCCCGGTTCAGTAACCGGTACAAAGAAGGTCTCCCGAACCTGAAACGTATCACTCGCGTACAAGATTGTGGAAGATTCGGGGCGCACCGAAACCGTCCTCGCTAGCGATTCCGCCGGGATGATTCGTCCATCGGTATGAAAGCGCAAGTGAAAATCGCGCAAGATTTTTAACGGATACGCCCACGCCTCAAAATCTCCCGACTCGTTACCAAATAGTGCTGCGCGAGTGCCAACCGCGGATAAAAATTCCAGCGGACGAACGGGACGGGATAAGTCGAGAGAAGGAGGAGAGCTCGTAGGAGGAACTTGAGCTGATACTGAAATCAAAGCGATGATCAGTGCAAGGACCGCAAGTGCTGCGAACCGTCCCGTTGCCCAGATTTGGCGGCGGATTTTGTCGCGGAGCACCATGAGAATATTTTCAAAAGCGTTCACAAGGCGGTCGTCAGCTTGCAAATTGAGCTTCTCTGTTAAAGAATAGTTGCGAATTCTAGCACGCTTCACACCGGATGGTGCTCCCCTGCTGTCGTTTTCACGCCGAACTTTTCTCCAATCGCTGAGTCGGTCTGCGTTGGTGTTGTCCCTCGAAAAGGTGCTCCTTGGCCAGTCGCCCCTTGCGAGTGCTTTGCCGGTTGCGCCAAATGCGCAGAGTAGTGCCAAACCTGAAGCCGATCTCGCTGTAGGGTTTCTCGATGTAGCGCGCGAATCAGGCCTGAACGCAAAAACCGTTTTTGGCGGCGAGCATAAAAATAAATATTTGCTTGAAACCACCGGATGCGGCGTCGCCTTCTACGACTACGACAACGATGGATGGCTCGACATTTTTCTTGTTAACGGGTGGCGGCTGGAAGGTTTTCCCAAAGGTGAGGAGCCCACCTCACACCTGTTCAAGAACAATCGCGATGGCACTTTTACCGACGTGACCGCCAAAGCTGGGCTCATTCACCACGGCTGGGGACAGGGAGTCTGCATCGGCGATTACGACAATGATGGCTGGGACGATCTTTTCATCAGCTATTTTGGCAAGAATGTTCTTTATCACAACAATGGCGATGGGACCTTTACCGACGTCACGGACCGAGCCGGCGTAGGCGGCAACGGCAAGCGCTGGAACACCGGTTGCGCATTCGTGGATTACGACCGCGATGGTAAGCTCGATCTTTTCGTCGCCAACTATATTGATCTGGATCTCGCCACCGCTCCGGTACCGGAATCGGGGCCCTGTCTGTACAAAGGGGTAATGGTGGCCTGCGGCCCGCCTGGGCTCAAAGGCGGGAAGAATATTTTGTTTCACAACAATGGGGATGGAACGTTCACAGACGTTTCTGATTCGAGCGGCATTCTAAGTTCCGGCGGCACCTTCGGATTGGGAGTGCTCACCGCGGATTTTGACAATGATGGTTGGCCAGACATTTACGTCGCGGATGATTCCTCCACGAGTGCGCTCTATCAGAATAAAAAGAATGGGAAGTTCGTTGACATCGCGGTGGACGCCGGCTGCGCGCTCAGTCCCGATGGAAAGCCGCAGGCAGGCATGGGAGTTTCTGCGGCTGATTATGATCTGGATGGCAACCTCGATATTCTGAAAACTAATTTCGCCGGCGATACGCCATCGCTGTATCACAACCTCGGAGGCGCCAACTTCGAGGACACAACATTCTATGCCGGTCTGGGCGCTCACACGCAATTTCTGGGCTGGGGATGCGGATTTTTTGATTTCGATAACGATGGCTGGGCTGACATTTTGATCTGCAACGGCCACGTTTATCCCGAAGTAGAGCAACTAAAAACCGAAGCCGGATACGCACAGCGCAAACTGCTGTATCGTAACCTGCGAAATAAAAGATTCGAGGATGTCTCGGAAATTGCCGGTCCTGGGATATCTACTCCTTCCGCCGCTCGCGGCTGCGCCTTCGGAGATTTCGACAATGACGGCGACATGGATGTGGTCGTCAATACCGTGAACGGCTTCCCCCAACTCCTGCGCTGCGATTCCACTTCCGGCAATAACTGGATCAAGATCAAAGCCATGGGCACAAAATCGAATCGCAGCGGCATCGGGGCGCGGGTAAGTTGTGTGACCACAGTTCCCGGAGAAAACAAACCCCATCGTCAAATTGACGAAGTGAGAAGCGGCGGCAGCTATTGTTCGCAGAATGACCTGCGGATACACTTCGGTCTTGGCGGGGCAGAGAAAGTGGACTCGCTGGAAATCCGCTGGCCGAGCGGACAAGTAGACACCATGAAGGATGTTGCCGTGAATCAGTTAGTGTTCGTAAGAGAGGGCGAGGGAATTCTTCGGACGGAGAAATTCGCAGCTAAGCGTTCGAAATGAGCGAACCGTTATCCCAACTTCACCGAGTCCGTGGAGCTTCGCGCGCTCCTTTTAAGCCGCGATATTATTGCACCGCAACGATGAGCACGCCATAGGACGCAAGCTTCACTTCATCGAGCGAAACTTGCGTATTCGCTAATTGCGGCGCGGCCAAAAGGACGCGAGCTGAGGTTCCCCCAACTCCGAAACCCTTCAGCTTGAAGTTGATGGTCCTCTCATCTGCGCTCATGTTTAGCGCCACAAGCACTGATTCCTCGCCATCTTGGCCCTGGCGCAGATACGCCAGCACGTTTTGATCATCGCGGTTTACGGCAACGTAGCAACCATCCGTCAAGGGCGAAAGTTCGCGGCGCAGTGCAATAACTTTCTTATAAAAATTTAGAATTGACTCCGGATTACGCTCTTCACCGGCGACGTTGTACTGCGCCGCCGTGGGCGGGACGGGGAGCCACGTTTTCGCGGCCGAGCTGAAACCTGCGTTCTGAGAATCGTTCCACTGCATCGGCGTGCGTTCACCGTCGCGGCCTTTATCTTTAGGCCATCCCGTACGTCCGACGGGGTCTTTCACGTCTTCTTTGCGAGCCGGAACCGTGGTGCGCATGCCCAGTTCTTCCCCGTAATACATTTGGGGAGTGGCGCGAGTGGTCAGCAGCAGAGCAGCCATGAGCTTCGCAATTTGATCGTTGTGGACTCCGTCGCCATAGCGGTCCCAGGTGCGCGCCTGATCGTGGTTGTTGAAAAAGAAATAGGGCTGGCCTTTTAGCGGATTGAATTCAATTTGATCGAGCAGCTTTCGAAATTCTGGCGCCGAGAGCCGATTCACATCGGCCACCTGGAAATCCATCGGAAGCTGCACCTCGTCGTTGTTTATGCCGTACACCCGCACAAGATCCTGAATTGTAGGTTCGTCGGCCTCGCTGATCAGGACGGGATCGCCCGGGTATTTGTCCACTAAAGAACGGATTTCGCGCAGAACGTCATGTACTTCCGGCAAATCCTGCGTGTACTTATGTTCAATGTTGGGATCGCCGAATGCATTCGTCCCCGGAAGAATGGGATCATCGTGCAGGTCAGGATCTTCGAAGAGCCGCGAGACCGCATCCATGCGGAACCCAGACGCGCCGCGATCGAGCCAGAAGCGCAACACGTCGTACATGGCTTTTCGCACTTCTGGGTTGCGCCAGTTCAGGTCAGGTTGTTGCACATAAAAATAGTGGTAATACCACTGCCCGGTTTTTGCGTCGAACGTCCACGCGGAATGACCGAACCACGACTGCCAGTCATTTGGCGGCTCTCCGGGTCCTTTGCCGTCGCGCCAGATATACCAGTCGCGTTTGGGATTAGTGCGCGAAGAGCGTGATCCCACAAACCACGGATGCTGATCAGAAGTGTGATTGGGAACAAAATCCATAATGATCCGGATGTTTCGCTGTTTCGCTTCGCTGGCCAGATGATCGAAGTCCGCCATGGTGCCAAATTGCGGATCAATGGCCTCATAATTCGAAACGTCGTAACCGAAATCTATTTGCGGCGAGGGATACATAGGAGTGATCCAGATGGCGTCGACGCCAAGATCTTTCAGGTAATCGAGCCGCGAGGTGATCCCGTTGATGTCGCCAATGCCGTCGCCATTGGAGTCCTGAAAGCTGCGCGGATAAATTTCATAGATCACGGCGTGCTTCCACCAGGGGTCCGCTGCCGCGCGGTTCGTTTGTTGGGCGCGAAGCGGGATGACCGCCATGCAAACCAGCAAGATCAGCATGAATCGGGATCTGAGGCAGTTCACAATGATTCCTCCACGAGCGACGCTATCCAAAGCGCAACAAAATTCACACGCCGCATACTACTTTCTTCCGTGCTACGGTTTTACCGGCACTGCCGTTCCCGTTCCTTCTTTCAGAACGTGAATTGCATCCACTGTAAGGCTCACCAAACGTTCCAGCCGCCCGCTCGGCCATCTGACTTGCACAAAATCAATTTTGTCCGTCGCCCCAAGTCCGAAATGTACGCGCATATCACTGTTCGATGAGTAACTCGAACCGCTGCGGACTTCGTCCACACGCATGCGTCCCCCGGCTTGCAAGCTGATGCGAGCGCCAATGCCGTCGCGATTGGACTTTGTACCGACGGTGCGAAAGGCAATCCAGTGATTCGCAGATTTGATCTGATTCACTAACAGACTAGGATGCGCGTTCATGTTACTGATCACGGCCGAAAGGCGTCCGTCATTCCAAAGATCACCCACGGCCAGTCCGCGGGCTGACGTCACGGTCGTGATTGCGGAGCCCGCGTCGGTGGAAATGTCTGTAAAAGTTCCGTTCCCGTTATTGTGGTACAGGATTTTGGGTTCCTGATAATTGCTTCCCAAGTGCTGTTTGTCCACTTCGGGATAAACGTGCCCATTCACCAACAGAAGATCGGGCCAGCCATCGTTATCGAAATCGAAAAACATGGTGCCCCATCCCAGATACTGTGTGTGCAATCCCAATCCCGCCGCATAAGTCACGTCATCGAATGTGCCATTTCCGTTATTGCGATAGAGAGTGGAGGTATCGTCGGAAAAATTAGTGCGGAAAATATCCAGTTTGCCATCGCCATTGAAATCGGCGACAGTGCTGCCCATGCCGGCCTGCGCGCGGCCGTCTTCGTTGAAAGCCGCGCCGGCGACCACAGCCACGTCGGTGAATGTGCCGTCACGGTTGTTGTGATACAGAATGCTGGGCGTGCTGTCACAAGCAACGTAAATGTCGGGCCAGCCATCATTGTCATAATCGAGTGTCGAAACGCTGAACGCGTAATGTCCGGCGGCCTGGTCAATGTGCGATTTCGCACTTACATCCGCAAATTTTCCGCCGCCGAGATTGTGATAAAGAATATTTTTCGATCCCGGCAAGCCTTGCGGACCACACATGACCGGCACTCCTTTCCACATGCAGGAAGCGCGCTCTCCCGGCGCCGGAGCTGTTGAGAGATCGAAATCCACATAATTGGCGACCATCAGATCAAGCAGCCCGTCGCGATCATAATCCACGAAGGCGCACCCGGTGCCCCACGCCTTGCCGGAACCGGCGACGCCAGCTTGATCGCTCACCTCGCGGAAGACGCCGTGATCATTGTGATACAGACGGTTCTTGCCATAATACGTAACGTACAGATCTTCCCATCCGTCGTTATCGTAATCTCCAACGCAAACGCCCTGGCCCCAGCCGGTAGCAGCGAGCCCGGCCTGCACCGTAACGTCAGTGAATGTGCCGTCATGATTGTTGTGGTAGAGATGGTTGGTGGGCGCTTTACCTGCGGGGAATCCTTCCAGGGTTGTGCCGTTAACGATGAAGATGTCCGGCCAGCCATCATTGTCGTAGTCGAAAATAGCGACACCCGTGCCGGTTGTCTCGATGATGTACTTCTTTGTGTCGACACCGCCGAACACATTCATCATTTTGATTCCGGCCTTTTCGGCGACGTCTTCAAAATCGGCGAGTCGGGGCTGGGTGGCAAGCATTTGAGCGCTGGACACCAGGGCCGCGCAAACCAAAACGGCTGCCATGATCGCCGGGGCAAATCGTTCACGAAAATTGGGAACGAAGAAACGCATTCAAATCGCAGTCCAGACTGCGAAGATACTACAAGCCGACAAACCCGGCGTGCCGCGCAATGCTTGTCATCGCGGAAATCCAGGAATAGTAGTATTGGAAATTAGAAAAACCGTCATGCTGCGGACTTTCCGATTTTTGCCGTTTCTCATCAAAGTAGCCGGCGTTGCACTGCTAGGCGCAGCCACTATGTTGTACGCGCAGACACCGCAATCGCAATCGTTGCAATCGAGTCGCGCAGAGTCGCTTTATGCGCAGGGGATGTCCGCGCTGCAGCAGGGCAAATTGCCGGAAGCGCGCGAGGCATTTGAAAACCTCGTGCGCATCGCCCCAAGCAGTCCCGAGGCGCACAATTCACTGGGATGGGTGCTGCTCAATCAGGGTCAGGTTGATCCCGCAATCGCGCAATTCCGTGCTGCGATCCACCTTAAGCCCGGCATTCCACAAGCCCATCTGAATTTGGCGAATGCTCTCGCCACACATGGCGACTTTGCGGAAGCTGAGACCGAAGCCCGCGAGTCCGTTCGCCTGGCCCCCAAGGATTCGGAAACGCATCGCACACTTGGCCGAGTGCTGAGTTTTCGCGGCGACATGCAGCCGGCGATCGGGGAGCTACAAGCCGCAATCGAGTTCGACCCGCAACGTCCGGAATTGCACGACGAGTTGGGATCGCTGCTTGCCCAGGCTTCCCGCACCGACGAGGCCGTAGCCCAATTCTCCGAGGCGCTTCGCCTTCAACCAGGCTTTCCCCCAGCTGAACTACACCTCGGAGTCGTGCGCTTACAGCGGAAGTCGCTGCCTCAGGCGCATGAACTTCTGGCGAAGGCGGCGCAGGACGCTCCCGAAAACGCACAGGCACACTATTATCTTGGGCTCGTTCTACAGGCCGAGCAACAGCCTACGCAGGCAATTGAAGAGGTGAGGAAAGCAACGAGTCTGCAACCCGACTTCGCCGATGCTCAGGAGAGTCTCGGCTCGCTGCTTCAAAGCAACGGAGACGCCGAAGGAGCTGTCGGGGCATTCCGTCGCGTCGTCCACCTTCGGCCGAAAGACGCGGACGCGCACAACAACCTTGGGCTCGCGCTGATTCAGTCAGGGGACGCCGCGGATTCAATTCCGGAATTCGAATCGGCGATTCATCTTCGCCCGGATGAAGGGAGTTATGCCGAAAACCTTGGCACGGCCTATCTGCAAAAAACAGATTTTGACTCCGCAGTCGCTCAATTTCAAAACGCGCTGAAACTCGCGCCGCAGGACGCGACTGCCCACTACGATCTAGGACTGGCTTTGAAGTTGAAGGACCAGCTCGACGGAGCGGTTGTGGAATTTCGCAAAGCCGCTGATTTGGATCCGAGCCAGCCCGATATCCCGTACACACTTGGAGTTACGCTTTGGCAGAAGGGAGATTTCAGCGAAGCAGAGAAGGAACTGCGTACTGCAACGCAGGCGAAGCCGGATTACGCTGAGGCTTACTACACACTGGGAACGGTACTGAAGCAGGATGGGAAACTCGAGGATGCGGCGGCGGAGCTTCGCAAGGCGATTGCGATTGATCCAGGTTTGGTGGGAGCCCACACAACCCTGGCTGCAATACTCCGTCAGTTGGGCGACACCGACGCGGCCGCTGCGGAAAGCCGTCGTGCCCAGGAACTGTTCAAACAGTCGAACAGCCTGCAAGCGGCTACATTCAACACCAACTCCGGCAGCAGGCTTCTTCAGGCAGGAGACTTGGACGGCGCTATCTCACAATTTCGCTCGGCCATTGAGTTAGTGCCAAGCTATGCGCGCGCACATCAGCGGCTGGCTGAGGCGCTGCAACGCAAGGGAGAAAAAACGGAAGCGGAACAGGAATTTCGCAAGGCAGCCGAACTTGCGCACCCCAAACCGTAAGCCGATTCAGACCCTCGCTTCGTCAACGACTGATCTCTGACCGCTGAGAAATGATTTGTCACTGCGCGACTTTCCGCAAAGCCACCAGTTCCCTCGCCACCGGAACGCCGCGAACAACTTTCACTCGCAACACGACCTCAAATGGCTTGATTGCACCATTATCCGAGACGCTGAGCCGCAGCAGTAGCCGTTCTAGAGAGTCTTGTCGAGAGACATATTCAGCGGCGGCCTGGGTGCCGATGGTGGTGGTGCCAGCCAAGATCAGGAACGAACGGGCAGGGTTAATCCCAGGAACCAGTCCGATAATCGCGTAATCCTCGGTAAGAGGCGTTCCTGGAGGCGTAGAGAGAAACATTTTCGCCTCGCCTAGCTGCGGATGAACATTGATTACCGCTAAGTCGCCTTTTCGCGGTCCGCTCGTGAGGCGCTGAAAAATAAACTCATGCGTGCTGGGTATATCTCGCAGCGTCAAATTCTCCGCTGGCGAACCCACGAAGATCAGATTGTTGTTCTGGGCGTCATCCAATGAAAATAAGCTGCCCCGCTTCACCCGAATCTGGCGGTGTAACTGACTGAAGATGTGGTCCAAGTCGTGAACCGCCAGTACCTCGCCCACCCCGGTGTAATGGTCGTCAATCGCTTCCCTCGAGTCCTTTGCCGGATTGAAATAGCGCAGCCCGGTTTCAGCCCGGCCTATGAACGCTCCGTTGCTGAAGACCACCCACGGTTCGTCTGGGCCGGCAGTGAACGGTTGCCAGAAAACACGGACCGCTTCGGGCGCTTGTTCGCCATTGCCCGTAGCTACTTGGGCGTCTTCCGCAGTTCCCGCCGGTACGGGTCGCCGTTCAGCTCCCCCGGCTGTTGGCGAGCTTGGGCTTCGGGTAAGCAGTAAGACAACAATCACGACGATTGCAATCCCGAGAAAAACGGCCAGCCCCAACGTCATCGGGGAAATCTTTGGCGCTGGACTGGCGGCAATCTGCTCAGCTTCATGATGCGGTTGCAAAATCGGTTTGGGAGAAGTTGCGGCGTCGTGGAACGCCAGCGAATATGTGCCCTTCGGCAGTTCAACGATGACGGGATCGTCGACCCCTTCAGATGCATAGTACTCAGCAAGTTTAGAGCGCAGCCGCCCCGCCATCACGCGAACCAGAGAATCCAGATGAGGGTCGAAATCTGCAGGCCGCCCGAATGTCTCGGTCGCGATTTGATATTCCTTGAGCGCCACCCCGGGGTGCTTCAACGCGTGGTCTGCCAGATACCGCAGCAGCTTGCAAAGCGACTCGGAACCGTGGAGCGTATGGCTGTTAGTGAGCCTTTCAATCTCAACAAGACGTGGCTCAACATTAGTTACGTGACTTGTAACACCCACGCTAAAGAGGTTACAGAGTTTTTATCTCCCTTGCAAGACAGCAACTTGGAACGAAGTAACCGTAACAAACTCAGTGAGACTTACAAATTAAGGAGAACGGCATCATGCTGCGGCGCGTTCAAATGGTTGCGGAATCTCGTTCGCGGGGTTCGAGCTAATTTTTGTATTTTTGCGTTGCAGACAAATTTAAACAGAAAATTTGCGGGGTTTGGTGCTTCTTTCGGAGATGCAACTACTTTTCGATTCAGTGCAGCAGTGTTCTAAGTTTTGCATTCTCCGTGAGCGCTTCCAAGATTTTGCGAGAACGCTATCGAACAAAATGTTTTTAAATTGTCTTTCGTTTTCTTGTAGAGGTGACTCTTAAAAAATTCCATTTGCAGTATGCGTGCATTGCCAGTTCGAAATGAAAACTGAATGGTTTCAACGCTTCCAGGTTGGAAAGAATTCGGAACTCAAACTGCTAAACAACTAGCGACCGCGGACTTGTGTGTTCAGGTTCGCGATAGCCAGGCGATCGAACGAATTTCCTAGGTGGGAGGAATTCAATGAAGAAGGTAATTGGAATCGGTGCTGTGGTCGTTGTGGCTTTCCTTTGCGGTATGACTCCTCAAGCTAGCGGTCAGGCGGTCTTCGGCGGCATCCTCGGTACGGTTACCGATCCGCAAGGCGCCGCAGTAGTCGGCGCTACTGTCACCGTCACGGATCAGGACAAAGGAACGACTCAGGAAACCACGACCAACGACAGTGGTAACTATTCCGTTACTCACCTCATACCGGACGCGTACCGCATCAAAGTCGAAGCGAAGAGTTTCAAGACCTCCGAGCAGAAGGATATAACGGTTTCAGCCGATACCGCCGCAAGAGTGGACCTCGCCCTCGAGCCAGGCTCAACATCGGAATCTGTCGAAGTAACCGCCGAAGCTCCGCAACTTCAGACCGACCGCGCAGAGGTCTCGGTCGAATTCGACTCCAAATACATTGCAGACCTTCCGGTGCTGAATCGGAACTTCACAAACTTCGAACTCCTAACTCCCGGGACGCAAAAGCTTGGTTGGTCTCACGCAGCAACGGAGAACCCGCAGGGTGGCGGCCAGATTTTCGTCAACGGCCAGCATTTTAGCGGAACCGGATTTCAGTTGGATGGTACTGACAATCAGGATCCTATCCTTGGCATCATCGTCATCAACCCCAACTTAGACGCAGTTACCGAAGCCAAAATCAGTACCGCGGATTTTGACGCCGAGTTTGGCAAGGCCATTGCCGGCTTGGTCACGGTGCAGACGAAATCAGGCAGCAATGAGCCGCATGGCAGCGCCTTCTACTTCCGTCGCACCGATGCGACCGAAGCACGAGACCCATTTACTCAATGGGCGGCAGGTCCTGGGTTTGCCGGAAGTCCGATTCCTTCGACCCGTTGGCAGCAATTCGGCGGCAGCCTCGGCGGTGCGCTAATTAAGGACAAGTTATTTGTCTTCGCTGATTTTCAGGGAACCCGTCAGGCCAGCGGTCAGACAAATCTAATAACGGTCCCAACACTGAAGACACAATTGAGCTGCAATCCTGCAACCAACGCAACCAGCTCAACCCCAGGGTTCTGCAACTTGAGCGATTATCTGGGTCCCCAGTATTTTTTCAACACCGGTGGACAAGCTTATGACCCGGCGACGGGACCGGGCGACGGCACAGGCCGAACAGCCTTCGGCGGAAACTTGATACCGATCAGTCGCATTTCACCGGCCGCCGGCAAGATTATGGCGGAATTCCCACATCCCAATAACGCGGGTTCCAACAGCGGCACTACCAACAACTTCCTCGCCTCAGGATCAGGTCCCTACAATCAAAACGCGTTCGACACTCGCGTGGATTTCGACCCCAGCCAGAGCGTTCAGGTTTTTGGACGCTTCAGTCTTGACTATTTCAGTCTTTCAGGGAAAGGCAGTCTAGGTGCATTGGGCGGAGTCGGCTTCGGTGCCGGCGGACTCGCGGGAAGTTCCGTCGTGCACAACTACAGTCTGGCTTCGGGTGTTACCAAGACGCTCAGCCCAACTTTATTGGCCGATTTCCGTTTCGGCTATTTCAAATACAATCCCAATACTCACAAGCCCGATGAGGGTTCCACGTCCATGACCGCATTCGGGATCCCGAATGCGAACCTGGGCGATCGGTTTACATCGGGGCTCGGCGAGTTCGACTTCAACGGGCAAAACAACGGGACGTCAGATGTGTTCGGCGATGGACTGGGCGTTGCGCGCTGCAACTGTCCTCTGATTGAGAGCGAACAGCAATTCCAGGCTGTCACCAACTGGACCAAGACGCACGGAAACCATACTTTCAAATTTGGAGCCGATGTTCGATTCGCGGAGAACTTGCGAGTTCCCAGCGACTCCAACCGTACCGGCGTTTACAACTTCACTGACGGCAATACTTCAAACAACGGCGCTGGTGGCTTGGCTTTGGCGAGCTTCCTTCTCGGAGATGTCAGGAGCGTGAGTCGCTTCGTCAGCACCAGTACCAATGCCGCCGAACGTCAGAAACGCATGTTTTACTATGGCGAAGATAGCTGGCGCGTTACGCCAAAACTCACTTTTAACTACGGCTTGCGCTGGGAAGTCTATTTCCCCGAATACGTTAACGCCAAAGGAAACGGCGGCTTCGCCAACATCGTCAATGGAATAGATCGCGTGGCTGGCTACGGCGGCTATGGACTGAACGGTAATATCGCCAATGACTGGCATGCCTTCGCCCCCCGCGTTGGGTTTGCCTATCAGGTCACGCCAAAAACGGTGGTGCGGATGGGCTATGGTCGCAGCTACGATATGGGAGTCTTCGGCTCGAACTTCGGCCATGCTGTAACCCAAAATCTCCCTGTGCTTGCAGCGCAATTGCAGCAGAATCCAAATCAGTTTCTGCCGGCTTTCACGCTCGCCGGAGGGCCGCCGGTTGTGACCTTTCCGACTATACCATCTAACGGACAAATACCCCTCGCCGGTCCTAACTGTACTTTTTCGGGCGGTGTATGCGTTCAGCCGCACATTCGGCCGCTCAGCCAGCGACTGCCCTATGTTGACACTTGGAATGCCGCTGTACAACATCAGCTGACGAATACAATGACACTCGAAGTGACGTATCTAGGCAATAAGGGTACGCACGGATTCTCGGGTGACGGTCCAACCTACAATGTGAATCAACCCCGATTGGGGCAAGGGACGCTTACCGGATGCCCAGCTTCGTGTTCGTTCAGCCCGGCTACCCCGCAGTACACGCGTCGCCCATTTTTTAACGCGTTTACCTATCCCGGCTATCCCGACCCCACAAATACGGCCGCCAATTTTGCCAGCACCCCCGGAGTCCTGCAGTGTTGCTTCACCGACCAGGGGAATTATCTGGGCAACGATGCAAGCAGCACGTACGAATCCTTGGTGGTCAAACTGGACAAGCGTTTTTCGAACGGCCTACAGTTCATGACCTTCTACAACTTTGCTCACGGCTACCATTACGACAGCAATTACTACGCGGATAATCCGCGAATTGCATACGGGCCAGATGACAATCTCCGCAACCACCAGTGGGTCAGCAATTTCATATACGAACTGCCGTTTGGAAAAGGCAAAGCGTACGCAGGCGGCGTCGGTCGTGCTGCGAATGAAGTGATTGGCGGCTGGCAGATCACCGGAACCGTAAACTGGGCTGGGGGCCTGCCGTTTACCCCGGGTCTTTCAGGGGCCGTTTGTAACCTGGAAAATGATATTGGCATTTGCCGACCGAACAAAGGGTCTGGTTCGTTCCACCTTGGCGCGGGTAGCTTTGTCCACAATGCTTCTGGCCACTACGTCCAGTACTTCACTCCGGTGACTGACACAACCAGCGGCGGCGTCACGAGTCTCCCGAGCGGCAATGGATTCTCGGATCCTGGAATCAACGCGATCGGCAACTACGGATACGACAGCCTGCGCGGACCTCATTACTTTGGCGCCGATGCCTCGCTGGCGAAGAACTTCACACTTACCGAGAGGGCGAAGCTCCAGTTCCGCGCGGACATATATAACGTGTTCAACCATCCCATCCTAGGATTCAATCAGAACCAGGGAGGCAGCGGTACCTGTATTGATTGCTCAGGCAATGGGAGGGTGACCGATATTGAAGCCGATTCATCGCCGGGTTCGCCTAACGGCATGCGTCAACTTTCTTTCGGCCTGCGTTTGAGCTTCTAGTTGCGAGATGTGCAAATCCCGCCACCGGGGAGGGAGTCGCCAAGGCTCCCCCCTTACTTTTCTTGCGATAGAATGTGAGTGCCGAGCGGTTGTGTTTTTCATGTTCACTCACCCTTCTAGAATCGGTTCTACGATTCGCCAAAGATGCGGAAAATCAGGCGCCCAACAACCCAATCAAATTCGGCTGGGATTTTTTCCGTTGCTTCTCGTCCTAGTATCGCTCGTACCTGCATTGTGTTCCGCCCAGCACACTGCGCTCGCTCTTGATGGCAAAAGTGTAAATCCATTCAGGTCGAATGCGGGTCGCCCGGTAGTGCTGGTTTTCGTGCGAAGGGATTGCCCAATCTCCGGACGATATGCTCCCACAATTCAGCGCATCAGCAGCGAACATCAGAATGACGCCCAGTTCTATCTCGTGTTTCCCGACAAATCCGAGACACCGCAGGACATTCGCAAGTATTTGCACGACTACAGATATTCAATTGCTGCCCTTCGCGACCCCGAGCATGCGCTGGTAAAACAGTCGCACGCTCAGATCACTCCCGAGGCCGCAGTGTTCAATGCGCGAGGAGCGTTGGCTTATCACGGGCGAATTGACGATCTCTTTGTCTCATTTGGGCACGCGCGCCCTGCACCTACTACTCATGAGTTGGAAGACGCCATTCAGTCCGCGATGGCAGGCCGACCCGCGTCAAGCCCAGAGATTGCGGGCGTTGGGTGCTACATTTCGGATCTGCAATGAAGCGGTCTTCTTCACTCGCAGCGTCATTAGCTAGTATCGGCTGCGTGTTGGCGACCGTGACGTGGATTTCATCGGGGACCGTTGTGTTTGCGCAGACCTCTGAGAACCACAAGCGGAACGAACAAGTCACTTTCAACCGTGACATTGCGCCAATCATGTTTCAATCCTGCGCGCGTTGCCACCGTGCCGGCGAATCCGGCCCATTTCCGCTGCTTACTTACGATGACGTGAAAAAGCATGCCCGCCAGATCGAAGTCGTTACCCATACGCGTTTTATGCCTCCGTGGCTGCCCGATCCTCAGCGCTTGAAGTTTGCCGACGAGTCGCGGCTTTCAGACCAACAGATCGCAGCTATAAAAAAATGGGTAGAGGAAGGAACGCAGCGGGGGAATCCAGCCGACCTGCCGCCGCAACCGGAATTCGTGGAGGGCTGGCAGCTTGGACATCCCGATCTGGTACTCACCGCCGTAAAGCCATTTCACCTGCCGGCGAGCGGCTCCGACATGTATTGGAATTTCATTTTGCCGGTGCCGATTAACCGCACTCGCTGGGTCAAGGCGGTCGAAATTCGTCCCGGAGATAAACGCTTTGTTCACCACGCCAACATCCTGGTTGATCGCATGCAAAATTCACGCCAACGCGAAAAAGAACCCGGATTCGGATTCGAGGGTATGGAGATCAAAATCGAGTCGGAGACATTTGATCCGGACAGTCATTTCTTGTTTTGGAAGCCCGGCAGCGTCCCCTACCTCGAGCCCAGAGACATGGCGCTGCGCCTCGATAAGGGCACGGACCTGGTGCTGAATGTTCATTTGCAGCCTTCGGGCAAGCCGGAAACCATCCTGCCCACGATTGGAATCTATTTTACTGACGAGCCCGCCACGAAGTTTCCGATGCTTCTGCAACTGCAGAATGATGCCAAACTCGACATCCCGCCCGGCGATAAACAATTCGTTGTCTCCGACGAACTGACACTTCCGATTGACGTTGACTTGCTGGCAATTTATCCGCACGCGCATTACCTCGGCAAAGATTTGGAGGCAACGGCAACCCTGCCTGACGGCAGCAAGAAAACACTGATTCATATTCCGCACTGGGACTTGAACTGGCAGGCGGTTTTTCGCTACGCCGAGCCGGTGTTTTTGCCCAAAGGCACCACGGTCAGCATGCGCTACATTTACGACAATTCGGATGACAATCCGTTGAATCCCAATGATCCTCCAGAGCGGGTTCGCGGTGGCAACCGCGCCAAGGACGAAATGGCGCATCTCTGGTTGCAGGTGCTGCCGAAGAATTTTGATCCCAATGCCGGTGATTCAAGAATGGCGCTGCAAGAGGCGTTGGCAAGGCACAATCTTCAAAACGATCCCGCGGACTTCGAAGCACACTACAACTTGGGAGCAATGCTTCAACGGCAGGGAAATACAACCAAAGCGATTGCCCAATACGAAGCGGCGTTGCGTCTTCGTCCGCAGGACTCCACTGCAAACAACGCGCTCGGGGCCGCACTGATTGCTTCCGGGAAGCCCAATCGCGCCACCGCCTATCTTCGGGCTGCCGCGCAGAGCACCCCTGAATACTTTGACGCGCATTACAACCTGGGAAACGCGCTGGCCTCCGCAGGAGATTTTTCTGGAGCGGCAGAGCAGTTTGCGGCGGCAGTTCGCATTCGGCCAGACGACGCCGACGCGCATGCAAACCTGGGCAGCGCACTGGCGAACCTTGGACAATTCGCTGAAGCCAAAACGCAGTTCGAACGAGCTTTGGAAATCAATCCTTCTCACGCCTTGGCACGCGAGAATCTCGATGAATTACAACGTGCTGCGAGTCATCCCTAAGTGCGCTCCCAATGAGGAAGCCAAGTTACATTCTCTTGCTGATGATCGCGGCATTCTGGATTCTGGCGCTTACTCCGCAGAATAAAGCAGTCGTTTCCGAGGGAACGTCTTCCACCGTCCAGCCAAAAAATGCCCAGTCAACGCCCTCAGGCGATGAGGTCTGTGCCGGATGTCATTCGGCTATCTATAAATCCTACAAGCTAACGCCCATGGCGCATGCCAGCGGCCGTGCGACGGAAAATCTGATCACTGCGGACTTCACGCACAAAGAATCAGGAGTCCATTATCGGATTTTCGCTGAAGATGGCCGCGCGTGGCTCAGTTTCGAGCGAAAGGGCGATGCATTGGTTCACGGCAAGCGCGAGTTGCTCTACTACATAGGCTCAGGCCGGCGCGGGCTAACCTACTTGTTCGCGGTGGACGGCTTCGTGTTCGAATCCCCAATTAACTGGTACGGCGACAAGCGCACATGGGATATGGCGCCCGCTTATCAAAACGCACAGGAAATTCCTATGAATCTGCCTGCCCATACCAGTTGTTTACATTGCCATGTCAGCGGCATGCGCCCGCCACTTCAGGGGACTGAAAATCGTTATCAGATGCCGCTCTTCCCGCACTCCGGCGTCAGTTGTGAGCGATGTCACGGCCCCGGTTCGTCACATATAAACGGTGGAGCAATCGTTAATCCGGCCAAGCTTTCCCCCGAGCGCCGGGACGCTATCTGCATGCAGTGCCACATGGAAGGACGCGTTTCGGTCGAGCGCGCGGGACGACATATTTACGAATTCAAGCCCGGTGATTCTCTAACAGACTACATTCGCTACTACGTTTTTCCTGAGTCTTCTTCCGCTGCATTAGGCGCGGTAAGCCAAGTCGAGGCGCTGGCGCAGAGTGCGTGTAAGAAAAAATCGGGAGACGCGATGTCCTGTACCAGTTGTCACGATCCTCATTTTTCTCCTCCGCCCGAGGAACGGGTGTCATACTATCGTAGCAAGTGCCTGGCGTGCCACGGCGAACTCGAAACGAAACACCGTCCCAAAGAGAAAGATTGCATCGCCTGCCACATGCCGGCGTCGCAGAGCACTGACGTAGCCCATACCGAGGTAACTGATCACCGCATTCTGCGCATGCCTGTCGTCCCGCCGCCGCCGTTAGAAACCTCGAATGATCCCAAGTTGCGACTGGTGCCTTTTCCTGATTCTCCCGAAGCCGACCTCCGAGACTTGTCCTTGGCGTGGGAATCATTGGCCAACAGGGGTATGGAGGAAGCAAGACCGCGGGCGGAAAATATGCTGCGTCACGCTCTCGTCGAGTTCCCGAATGATCCGGCGATTTTTTCGGCTTTGGGCTACGAAGAACAGAAGCACGGTGCAATAAATGCCGCGCGGGACCACTATCGGCGTGCGCTGTCGCTCGACCCGGACTCAACAGACGCGGCCACCAACCTCGGCGTAATCGAGGCGCAGAGTGGAGATTTGTCCGATGCAATCCGCCTCTGGCAGGGCGCGTTTCAGTTGACGCCGGGAAGAAGTAATATCGGAATGAATTTGGCGAGAGCATTCTGTATGTCTGCCAAGTTCAATGACAGTCGTGACACCATCATTCGTGTCCTCGAATTCAACCCCGACCTTGGAGGCGCGAAGAAGTCATTGCAGGACCTGAACCGGCCTCATCCAACTTGCAATTTCTGATGCGATATAACATGGCCAAAATGACGGAGCGCAACCGCACAGTGTTGCTGACTCTTATCTCTTCGTTGTTCGTACTCGCGAGCGCGTTCCCGGTGAACGGAGATCCGGTGCTGTCCCGATGGCATCGGCTCTCTCAGTTCCCAATCATCTCGCCACGAGGAAGCACTTGGGAATCGGCTGGAACATTTAATCCGGCTGTGATAGTTCGTAACGGAACTATCGTCATGCTCTATCGTGCCCAGGATAAGAAGGGAACCTCGCGCCTGGGTTACGCCGAGAGCACCGACGGAATTCACTTCACTCGCCACCCAGAACCCGTACTATCGCCCGAAACCGCTTACGAAAAAGACGGTGGTGTGGAAGACCCACGACTGGTGAAATTCGGAGACACTTACTATCTCACCTACACCGGATACAACAAAAAAGATGCGCAGCTCTGCCTTGCAACTTCGAAAGACCTCATTCATTGGGTGCGCATGGGAGTAATCCTGCCCGCTTATAAAGGCAATTGGAATGTGGGATGGACAAAGTCGGGCGCTATCGTTCCCCAGAAAATCAATGGCAGGTACTGGATGTATTTTCTGGGAACCAGCGCTGACAAAACCGACCAGACCGGTCTTGTCTATTCATCCGATCTTGTTCACTGGACAGAGGCGAGCGCAAAACCGGTTTTGCCCAAGCGCCCCGGGCAATTTGATTCTCGGGTAGTCGAGCCCGGGCCGCCTCCAATTGTGACTAAAAACGGCATCATACTTATCTATAACGGCGCTGATGACAAGTTAGTGTACCGGACGGGGATCGCAATTTTCGATCCTAACGACCCTGCCAAATTGATTTCGCGCAGCGATGCGCCCGTATTCTTTCCGGCGATGGATTGGGAAAAGAATGGCCAGGTTCCAAATGTTGTATTCGTGGAAGGCATGGCCGAGAAAGGCGGCCGTTATCTTTATTACTATGGTGCTGCTGACAAATACATTGGGGCCGCCGAAGCGAATTGAAGCATGACACAGGTCCGTAATTCCCGGTGATTGTTTGTGGATTCTGCGACT
>DASYGR010000050.1:0-4164 GCA_035999525.1 Terriglobales bacterium | reverse complement strand
CACAGCCAACATCGAGTACCTGGGCGACACCCGTAGCCGTCGAGGCAGGATCAACTCGTACTAGCTAGCTGGCATTCTCAAGCCACTTTTTTCCGCGCTGCCCACCCCTTTTTCATTGCCTCGCTGATTCGCCTCCTTGCTGCGGCACTTAGATGGCGTTTCCTACCATTGGTCGTATACTGGCTGCGACTCTGCCCCTGCCTCGATGGCGCGCTCCCTTGCAATGCAGTGATGGCGTTATTTAGCCGCTCTCTTTGAGCTTCCAATTCAGCAATTATGGCTGCAGTGTCCACATTTCCCCTCTTCTGTTTTTGACTGGCGCTTTTGTAAACCAACCGGTCTTTAAACACAACTAGGCTGGAGGGCGTCGGTGGTCTTCCCAGCCCCATTCTCGTCGCAGTTTTCTATTCCCCAACCTAAGCAGGAGGAAAAATGGCCCACACCTTTATCGAACACGTCGCTGGCAAAGTAGTACAGCGCATTGTTCTGACCAATGACCCTGATGCTCATGAAATCGACATCCAGTTTCAGGACAGAACTGCATTTCACATTCAGCTGGACGTCCAGATGCGGATTGAACTCGTGGAGTTGCGCGATTGGAAGGATGGCAACGGCAAGCTCATCAAGAAATTCCTCTAGCAATTCTCCCTTTTCCTTGCCCGCCGACAGAAAAGATATAGTTTAAGACTGCGACAGCTATGGCACGACCTGATTGCTGCTGAGAAGGCCCTTAAGCTATCTGCTCGACCGTCGTTTCGTCTTCGTCCCCATCTTCATTTTCTCGACCAGGCATATTCGCGCTCTTTCTGAGGGGCAGGAGGTGGGCGTGCTTGGGCGGAAATACGAAGTTTTGGACAAACCAAAGCCCGTCGGCATTCAGACGCCGGCCCACCACAGCGCGACCGTGCTGCTTAACGAAATCAGAGAAATCATCGGGATCGATGATTCGCTTTTTGACACTGGTTGTTTCCACAACCCGGCATTTGAGCCAACCGTGATTGACCCACTTTTGCACCTCGTCAACTCTGACGTGCAAAGCTTCCGCGAGGCTGTATGGTGTGAACCAATCTCGCCCTCTTTGGGAGCTTTCCCCCAAACGGTGCAACATGGACCGAATAGAGCGCGCCGAACGTTGCATGATTTTTGAGACTTCTTCAATTGGGCAGGTTTCGATCAGATCAAAGAGACGTTGTTGCTCCGGCTTCGTCCACGGTCGCCAGGGGCGCCTTTGTGTTACGCCTTGCTGATGCAAGAATCGGAAGCAAGCATCCCGCGGGTTGCCCGAGAGCGCGGCCAGCTTTGTCGCCAAACCGGCTACACTATTTCTGCTACGGAACTGGCCGGGTTTCGAAGATCTCAAGTATTCCCTCACCAATTGTGTTGCTTCTTCCGGCCAGTGAAATGAGCGCCGTTTCCTGCGCCCCCTCCGTTCGCTCATACCGATAAGTCCAACCTCAGCCTCGTCACAGCTTGTCACAGCTCCAGAGTTCCTCCTACTCTCGTATTTCTACCTCAATGTGATCGGCAACGGTGTGGCGCTATCGGAGTACATATGTCCTACAACAAGGCCTCCACGGGAACGATGAGCCTGGAACGCGAACCTCTTCAGTGTATAAATCGTCTTTTCAGCGGAGGGCAGTTTCCTTCCCGGGCAGCGCCTGGAAGGAGCCATTTAAGAATTCATTTCCAATCGCCCTGGATCTGAAAGGCAGCCCAGTAATAAGGGGAGCTCCATTGCTTCTGTTTCCACATCTGGATTTGCGCTACTCGCAGAGCGGCCGCGGGACGCATGCCATCGCGTTCCATGGCCTTATAAAAGTCCGCCATTAAGCTGGCAGTCGCAACGTCGCTTACGCTCCATAAGCTAGCGACGACCCGAATCGCGCCGGCGTACATGAATCCCCGCGTCAAGCTCAGGAGCCCTTCTCCGCTAATCTGTTCTCCCAACCCGGTTTCGCACCCGCTCAGGACAACAAGATCGACCGGCAACTTCATACTGTAGATGTCCTGCAATTTGAGAAAGCCGTCTTGCGGCTTGCCCTGCTTGTTCACCAGCGACAGCACGAGTCCTGAAAGCTCCGGGTGCCTATTGTTAATGATTCCGTGCGTGGCAAAGTGCACGATCCGGTATTTTGCGAGTGCAGGGCTGGTCGCTAGTGCCCGGCTCGCGTCAAAGTCGACAGCCAACATTCCTTTACCTGGAGGCGTTACCGCCATGACAGCGTCGGCTTCATTGCGCGTGTACAGCAGTCGGCTAAGGTAAGGGTTGGCCCCTCTCGTCAAGTCGAGATCTTTGGCGGAGCGAATTACGTCGTTGTCCCGCCGAGACGATGAGGCAGATGATGAAGATTTCTGCAGGGACAGCTTTTTCAGACGCTCGTCAGTGGGGTCAAAAATTGGGTCTGCCAAAACGGCCACCGTCATCGACGCCTTCCTGCGGCCGATCTGCTGCCGGCGCAATTCGGCGAGCACAGAGGCGGAAGGCAGATTGAGGATCTCGTGCTTGACGATAAGCGGTACCGAACCAGCGCGATTGCCCGGCATGGGCAAGGCAGCAAATGGGATATATTGCAATGCGCCATCACTGACAATCAGCAAGCGCTTTCCAGTAAGCAGGTGCGCTACTGGACCGATCACCATCTCGCTCAGTTTGTTTGCTGCCTCTACATATTTTCTCTCTGCTGTATCCGCATGGTCGTCGCTTTCTTTGTATGCAATACGATTTTTCAAGGTCAAAAGATCGTAGACCCGTCGCGCGGCGGCCTCAATTTCCAGCCCTTTGGGCAAGACATAGGCTCTTAAGGACTTGGCCGTGACAGCCCAAACGTAGCTCCTCTCCTCACCCAATGAGTATTCGAGCAGAAGACTGTTTGCGTCGAGTAAACTCTGAATTTCGGAGACGCCCAGCTTCTGTGGCTGGGTCAGCGCAGCATAAGCTGGGCTGCTGGATCGAAGTTGGGATTCCACCTGCTGGTATTGCAACAGAAGTTCTTCAATCTCCTTGTCGAGCACCGCCAATTGCTGATCGCTACCTGCTCCGCCGACGAGTCGTATTCGATATTCCGTTTTTGCGTTGAGCAGCCGACGCAATTTGCGCGCTCGCTCACGGATGGCAGGATCGGCACCCCTCTCAGTATCGACTCGCGCTCGCTCTAACATCTCGAACAGGGTGCGCGCGCGCGATCCTTCCAGCACCTCAAACGCGACTTCCGGCTGCGCTTGCTCTATCAGGAGTCTCATATACTCCTGGTAATATCGAACGTGCTCCGCCCGATATCGAGAGCGAGCTTCTTTTGCCCCTCCTAAACGAAGAATGCGGGTCTCCAAAGTATTCAGGGCCTGGCGATATAGCTCTGCGGCCTCATCGAAGCGGCCTTCGTGATAGAGAATGCCGGCCAAATCCCCCAGAGTGGTAGTTCGATCGATGCTTTCCGGATCTTTCCCTTCGATAATTTTCAAGGCCTTCCGATACAGATCCTCCGCCTTGGGGAAGTCGCGTTGTTGACGGAGGACCGCAGCGGAGCCGATTAAGAATTTTGCCCGGTCATGAGCTGGAGCATCGACGTTCTCGGCAATTGTTAGCGACTGGCTGTAGTATTCCCGGGCCTTAATCAGATCACCACGAACGCGAGCAATCTTTCCAAGTCCTGCGAGGCTGTATGCGCTCGGCAAGCCTCCTGGGTTGGCTTTCTCCCGAATTGATAGCGCCCTCTTTTGGAATATCTCCGCAGCTGCTGGATTTTCCTGCTCCGCCATACACTCGGCGAGATCGGCGAGGATGTCAGCAACGTCCAGGCTGTCGGGATCCAGGTGTTCTGCCACTGAAAGAGCCTTGCGATGATAGGCTTCCGCCCTTGCCAGATCTCCTTGCTGGTCATAGAGAACGCCCAGGTCATTCAGTGTGTTTTCCAAGTGAGTACTGCGGGGAAAATGCTTCTCTTCTTTGTCCAGAACCTTGAGATAGAGTTGTTCAGCCTCCTGCAACCGGCCTTGATCCTGGTACAAGACAGCGAGGTTGGCGGTGGCGAGGATTGTCTGAATTCCATCCGGCGCGAGAAACTCGGCTATTGTCCTCGCGCGCAAGAGATGATTCTCGGCGCTGTCAAAGTCGCCCCGCTTTAATGCGATGACGGCCAGGGATTGATGAGTGTTCGATTCCAGCAT
>DASYGR010000411.1:0-13460 GCA_035999525.1 Terriglobales bacterium | reverse complement strand
CTTTCCAGCTTGGCTACCGGCCAAAAAACATTCGTAAAAACCAAAAGGCCCCGATTTTTGGTCGGAGCCTTCGAGAATTTGAATCTGAACTTGGTAGTGCTATGGACAGACCAATCCCGAAGGCCGAGCGCGATTGACGCGCCGTCTCATCATGGATTTGGTCTTTATAGTCATTTGCCGACTGAGTATACCATGACTTCTGAATTCTATTCGAGATTTAGATGCTGGAGCCGCTCAACGGGCTCTTAAAGCTGCGATATTGACGGTCTTGTCGCAGGAGTTGCGCAAACGATTGAGAAGCGGCATCCTCGCGATGACCGTTTGCGCCATCGCTTGTCTTGGAGTTCACAGCACACTGCTGGACATCGCCGCAGGAAAGCAATAACTTTCCTCGATTTGTTGCGGTTTTTGCCTTTTCTCATCGACAATCTGTGCCTGAATTGCACCTGTAAGTCCTGCAGGCAATTTTCCGCATTTGAGGCACTGAAAGGAAAGTCTATGCAAAACGGAAGCATGATACGAACAGAGCGACACGGCGGGCGAGACGTTTGGGAATTCAGGTGGCGAGAACCCGGACCCGATGGCAAACGTAAACATCGCAGGATGGTCATTGGTACAACGAATGAGTTCGGCGACGAAGTTGCGGCTCGGCGAGCGATAGCGGGCCTCCATCTTTGCATCAACTCACGGAGTGAAAAAGTGACAGCGCGTCAAATCACTGTGTCCGAATTGGTGGATCACTATCGGCAGCGGGAGTTGAAGCCCGATATTCTTTGGAAAACCCACTCGACAAAAGTGACATATAACGGCTACCTAAATAAATGGATTATGCCAAGGTGGGGTAACTACACGCTGAACGGAATCAGCGCCGGGGAGTTTGAACTTTGGCTGAGATCACTAACATTGGCCAAGTCAAGCTGCGCGAAGATCAGGAATATCATGAGCGTCCTTTTTAACCATGGAATTCGGCATGAAATCTGCACGTACAATCCGATTCGATTGGTGCGACAAGGCGCGAAACGGAAGAAGGTCCCTGCCGTGCTAACTGCGAGCGAGGTTCAGCAGCTGATTGCTAATCTCGGGCTGCGCGAGCGAACCCTTGTCTTGCTGGACGCTGGCACGGGCTTGCGAATGAGCGAACTGTTTGCTCTGAAATGGCGGGATATCAACTTCCAATCACACGAGATCAGTGTCACATGGTCGATCGTGTTTCAAGTAGTTGGACCATGCAAGACCGAGGCGTCGCAGAAACCGATTCCGCTCGATGCTTACCTAGCGGAAGCGCTGAAGACATGGCGGGAGCACACACCGTACCAAAAACCAGACGATTGGGTATTTGCTAGTCCCGCGACGTTGGGCAGAAATCCGTATTGGGGACAAACTCTCATGAGGAGTTTCATCCGTCCTGCTGCGGTGAAGATCGGAATCGCACACATCGGATGGCATACGTTCCGGCACACGTATTCGTCTCTGCTACGTGCAACAAACGCAGATATCAACGTAATGCAAGAATTGCTTCGTCATGCTTCCAGCCGAGTCACACTGGATACCTACACTCAAACGGTCACAATCCACAAAAAGAGAGCTCAGAGTAGGGTCATTCGCCTCTTTCGCGCACCCGCGGTTGCGGCTGCCTGATCTGCGGAGTTGCGTGTGCCTTTTTGTGCCTACAAGAACAGCTCGGGATGCCCGAAAATACTGGCGATTAGGCAAACCAGGCCAGAGATTGGCGACGGAGTTGTGCCTTTTTGTGCCTGCGCCAAAAGCGGCGGTTCCCCGTAAGCTCTTGAAAAGGTTTGGCGTCCCCGACGGGATTTGAACCCGTGTTACCGCCGTGAAAGTTGGACCCTAATTGGACCCAGATTTCTCTTGCCGCGTTTCCACCCATGACGTTAGGAATAGGTAGTTTTCTAATCTGTCGAACGGATGGGCACCTGCTGGTGCAATCGAGGACTTAGCTGCTCAACATCTGGCGGGTCGACCCCAATTGGACAAAAAACCAATACAGCATCTTCAAATTGGAAAGACCCCAAATACAACAGCAGCGAATGTCATGAGCACCGATGCTGCGAATAGATACGGTATCGAAAACCTTTGGTGGTCTCCCAGTTCTATGCCAGCAAGTCCGACGATCAAGAATGTAGCGGGCGTGAGCGGACTGACCGGAAAACCGGTGGTCATTTGTCCTAAGACTGCGGCCTGGGCCAAGTGCACGGGTGCTACCCCTAACATTATGCCCGCTGCTGCCAAAACCGGTAGTACTCCGAAATAGAACGAGTCAGGGTCGAACAACAGGCTGAGCGGCATGCCGGCCAGTCCAAGGGCGAAGGGCATGTGCCTTGCGACGTGCGCAGGCACGTGACCGACAAGCGTCTTTGCCATCGCGGAGAGCATGCCTGATTCCTGCATGATTCCGGTAAATGCTCCAGCCGCCAGTAGGATGGCGGCCATCGTGAGAGCGGCTTTGGCGTGAGCGTCCATGCGCTCCCGTTGCATTTTCAGGCTTGGGTAGTTGATGGCGAGCGCGAGGACCGCTCCGCACATGAAGACCGCGGCCGGCTCCAATCGCAATCCGACCATCGCAGCAATCAAACCGATAGTCAGTGCCAAGTTGACCCAGAATCGACTCGGCCTCCGCAAGAGCTTTTCTTCCTCACTCAAACGGCGTACAAAAACCTCGCGCGACTCTTTCTTTCCGTTGGCGTCCAACCCCAGCCGCCTGGCTTCGCGTTTGCCCATCCACCATGCTGCCGAGAAAACAAATAGAAGGCCCACAATCTGCACTCGCGCCAGAGGATTAAAGATCGTTGCTACCGGAATATGAAGCGCTGCCGAGGCGCGAATCATGGGGCCTGTCCATGGAAGGAAGTTGGTTCCCGCAGCCATCGAAGCGGCGCAAGCGAGAACCTTCCGGTCCATTCCCAAACGATCGTAGAGAGGCAGCATGACCGGAATGGTCACCAGAAACGTGACTGCTCCAGAGCCATCCAAGTGCACGAGTAGAGCGAGAAGCGCAGTCCCCACCACGATCCGCGGCGGGGAAAGCCCGACCACGCTCAGGATGCGGTCGATGATTGGATCCAACATTCCAGCGTCGGTCATGACTCCGAAATATAGGATTGCGAATACAAACATGGCCGCAACCGGTGCGACCTTCTGTATTCCGTGCACCATGAAAGTGGTTGTTGCAAACCCGAAACCGCCCACTAGCGAGGCAACAACCGGGATTGAGATCAGGGCTACCAGCGGCGATAATCGCCGGCTGAGAATGGCTGCGAGCAGAATCGCGATGGTGAGTGAGCCGAGGAGGGCAAGCATTTTCGTGTTATGACGACGGTGCTTCGCCAGCCAAGCGATCATCCGTCACACGGCCCTCTTTCTGCGCGGTAATTACGCCCTCCGCAATCAGTTGAGTAATGCGCTTCGAATCCAGACCGAGGAGTTCGACCAGCGACCTACACGTGTCCTGTCCGAGCAAGGGAGCCCCGGTTGATGGCTCACCGGGAGTCTCCGACATCTTCACTGGTGGGCCCGTGACTCTGTAAGAGCCTGCGGTCGGATGTTCCACCCACGGAAACGTTTCGCGGAATACTGATTGCGGATGTTCTACGGCTTCCGCAAACGTTCGCACCAGTGAGCAGGGAATGCCCACCCTGCCGAGTGTCTCGATCCAGTCGGCTGCGGTGCGACGGCGAAAGATTGCTTCCAGCATTGGTTCGAGCACAAGTCGATTCTGAATTCGCAATGCGTTGGTCGCGTAATCGGGATGTGATTGCAATTCGGGATGACCGATAGCACCGCAGAAACTGGCCCACAATTTCTCGCTCCCCACAGCGATTGCGAAGACGCGGTCCTGCGCTTGGAAACAGCGATAGGGCACAACTGTGCCAAACCTGGTGCCCAGCGGTCGCGGCACCTGCCCTGATCCCAGGTATGCCATGTAGTTCGAACTCATGGCCGAGATCATGCCATCGAACATGGAAACATCCACCAGTTGGCCAACTCCAGTTCGGTCGCGATGCCGCAGTGCCATCAGAATGCCGATCACAGCGAACAGACCGGCATTGATATCGGCGACCGCGTAGCCACTGCGGACCTGCTCGCCATTTTCGGTGCCGGTGATGCTCATAAAACCGCTGGAGCATTCCACAATCAGGTCCATGGCAGCTTCGTCGCGCGAAGGGCCGTCCTGTCCATAACCCGAGATGGAACAGTAAACCAGGCGAGGGTTACGAGCATGAACCGCGTTGTACCCAAGGCCAAGACGATCCATGGTCCCCGGCCGAAAGTTCTCAACCATAACGTCCACGTGGTCGAGCAGTTGCAGGCAAAGATCAATTCCCTGAGGATGTTTGAGGTCAATCGAGATGCCGCGTTTTCCTCGGTTCAAGCCGAGAAAGAACGAAGCCTCGCCGCCCGCGAAAGGAGGACCCCACCCGCGACCAAGTTCGCCTCCAGTGGGTGGCTCGAGTTTGTAGATTTCGGCTCCGTAGTCGGCGAGGAGCAGAGTGCAGTAAGGTCCGGCGAGCGCATGGGAAAAATCCAATACCCGTAGCCCCTCAAGAGCACGCCTCGGCGGAGAGGCGGAGGCCGAATTGTCTGGTGCTTGAGGGGTCATATTAACCGTAAGCCGTGCTCCTGTTTTTACCTACAAAATCAATATTGCAGAAACATTAGCGCAACACGTCGCTGGCTTCTGCCTCGCCCACCAGCCTGTCCGCATCTTCTTGGAGCAGGAATCTCTGCGTCACCATTCGCTGTGCCGCGGTTTTGACTCTGGCAACGTATCGCTCGTGACTGATGTAGCGCTCCGCCAGCGAAAGCCGCGGATCACCCGACGCAAGCCGCTGGGATTTCGTTTTGGCGAACGGTACAAATCCACCCACAAAAGCGCATATCTTGCCCTTATAGTAGCCGCTCGCTGTAATGTTCCACCCCAGGTAAGTGCCGACGGGCGCTTGGTGTAGCGCTGATAGGACACCGTCCACTTCGTTCCCGTCGCGATTCACCTTCGGAACCAACATCGGCAGAATCTGCCGAACCACCGGCGGTTGCTGGCTAATGACTCCAGAGAGATCGTTGTACTTGAAGCTCGATCCGAAATCATAATCGAACATTGGATTGATCAAACCATCCGGAGATGTACCTCCAGGTAGGCCAGGAAAACCCATGGCAGCCCGCGTGGGTTTGACCAATTCATGCTTGTCGAGGCGAGGATAGCGACTTGGAGGCGGCTCGGTCCCGCGCACTACCCAGGCGATCAGATCCTGGCGCAAAGCGCGCATAGTGTCCCGCGAAGGATTCGGATTCGCCGCCAGCGCGCAATTCCCTGGAGCGGCCACTGCTGCAGTGCTGAATCCCCCGGGGCCACCGCCATGCGTCACACCCGGAAAATAATAGCGTCGTACGTTCGCTGGCAGCGGAATATCGCGATCAGCCTTGGTCCCAACCAACCCGGGAGAGATGCGCAGGTCCCAAAATTCGGTTGCTCCAAAAGTCTCGAAGATTTTTGGGCAGGTGTGACTGGCACGGCAGCGGTCAAGTAGCCCGGCAACCGGACGACGGCGAGCGTAGTCGCGGTAGCCGCTCCACCACAACACTCCTTCGCTGCCGGGTTCGTACAAGTTTGTGGCCCCGCCGGGAATGGCAAAGCGAAAGTTGATCGGATTCTGGCGGCCCGCGATATTCGTATTTACTCCGTCCCAAACGATTCGGTGGGCCTCGTCTTGATTGAAGCCAAGATTGAGGAACGTTTTGAGGAAGTTCCCGGATTGCGAAGTGCCAAAGGCGATGGCGTGCGTGATCTTGCCACCGATCGGGTTTGGGTTCCCCGCATCATCATGCTGCGCATAGCGAAAAAAGGAGACGATGTCGCGCGTCGCGGCTAATCCAATACCCAGGACCAAGGGGTCTTTTGCCGTAAAAACCACTTGGTACAGAAGGGTGGGATCAAAAGTTCCTTTCACACAAATCTTCGTAGGATCAGGAGATCCCGGAAACGGCGTCTGGCTGCAATCGGCAAAAGCCCAGTCGCTGGGTGGGATGGGGATGGGCTGGGCCCCGTCAGATGTAAACTTCACGAACGTTGCCTTGTTGGTATCGAGTGTCAAGGGACGTTGATAAAGTAAACCGCCGAAACCAGCGGTGAGTGAAGCGGTGTTGCTGTTCGCGGGCCGATTGAAAAGTCGGGCGAGGACAGATCCAGTGATGCTGGACCCATCTGGATTTTTCGCCACCGGCACATCTATGGTTTCGAGTCCCGCTTGTGGCGCAAGATCGCCTTGCCATCCACTTACCAGAAGAACGTGGCCTTGACTGGCATCGTCCTCGATGCGGAAGTTTGGCCACAACACTGGGGAGTTACCGCGGTTTGGTACTTCATACAACAAAACACCGCTGGCTTTTGATGTGTCCACCGGTTTTATCAGAGTGAAAGTCGCGGCGTACTCGACTATTCCCCGTTGATTTCGTGGAGCGAACTGGATGTCGGTGATGATGGTATTCGAGGGATCCTGGGGGTCCAGTTCTCCGAAGGCGTGCCCAGTCAAAATTTCGCACTTCCCCGCTTTTCCGAACGATTGACCTTGGTAAGCTGGCGACTCCTTGTGCTCGATTACAATTCGCACTACCCGGGCTGCCGCAGGGTGGAGTGCAGCCAGGCTAACGACTCCGAATAGAGCAATCCTGGCTGATCGAAGCCGGAGATTTTGTTTCCAGGCATGCATCTGATCTGGACGAGGCCAGCGGATCACTTACTCAACACGTCTTGCGCGAGAGCGGCATCTCCCCTGAGCGCAATGTCTGCGGAAGAACTTCCCACCAACACACCGTAAGTGCCGGAATGCGCATGCCACTGCTTCGCATTTGTGTCGTAGTAGGAAAAGGACCGCGGGTTCAACGGAATTGAAAGGTTTCGCGTCTCCCCTGGTTTCAAGAACACCTTGGCAAATCCTTTAAGTTCTTTAGGCGGACGCGGGACGGCTGCATGTCCGTCAGAAATGTAGAGCTGCGCGACGGCAGCTCCAGCAAGCTTGCCGGTGTTGGTCACGTCGAACGAGACTTGATAATCGCCCAATCCGCCCGGCGCAGGCTTAACCGCGAGGTCCGCGTACTTGAAGGTCGTGTAGGAAAGCCCGAACCCAAACGGAAATTGTGGTTGGGTATGGTTTTGTTCGTAACCGCGGTATCCAACGAAGACCCCTTCTTTGTATTCGATCTTGTTGCTTCCTGTTGCGGGATAGTAGTTGTTATGCGCAGGATTATCGTCCCACTGTTTTTCAAATGTTGCCGGAAGATGGCCTGAGGGATTCGTTTCGCCGAATAAAATCTCTGCCAAAGCTGTTCCCCCTTCCTGCCCGGGATACCACGCTTGCAACAAGCCGGGGATCTTGTCGATCCACGAGCGCATGCCCACGCCGCCACCGGAGGTCACAGCTACGATCGTCTTTTTGTTGAGGACCGCGATCTCCTGAATCAATTCATCCTGACCGGGCGGGAGCGCGAAGGTGCGATCCCAGCCTTCTGATTCGCTCTCGGGATTGAATCCGGCGGCGACAATGACCACATCGGCTTTGCCGGCGAGCGTTTTTGCGGCATCTTCGACCCAGGAACCCTCGCGCATGATCCCCACTCGAAATCGGGGCGATAGAAAACCTGCCCCGGAATGATATTCGATCACAATCTTGTGCGGAGAGGCAGTGAGTGTAAGACCGAGCCAATCGACAATCGCGATGTCGAAGTTCCAACGGTCGCGGACCAATGCGCCATCCACGTAAAGCCGGAAACCGCTATCGCCAAAGCCACCCTGCTGGACGAAGAAATCGTAGGTTCCAGCGTTCTCAGGAACGTAATAGCCGGTCCACCGAATAAAATTGGGCCGAGGACGCCCAAGGGCAGAGAGATCGATCTCGCCGGAGGAGAGAGCATTCAGGTCGATTGCGCTACCTAGGTTGATGTGCTGGTCCACGCGAGTACTGGCAGGAGTTCCGGAGAGGTCTTGAGTATCGAAAACCTCCGCCGTCAGCCCCGGTTTGCCATCGGTCTCGGCAGTCGAGAAACTCGTTCTATTCGCCACCATCCCCAGAGTAGGCAAGCCTCGAGCATAAGTGACAGAAGTCGCGGGACCCAGATGATCGCTGATTCCTTCTAGAAAACTCACTGCGCGGAAGGGCGCAGCCTGAGCGCTGCCGCCTCCCACCGGAACTGCAGGATAGGCATCCGGACCTATGACCGCGACGGTTTTGACCTTATTCTTGTTTAGAGGAAGGATGTTCCCTTCATTCTTGAGGAGTACTATGCCTTCGCGCGCGGCCTGCAGCGCAACTTGGCGTCCTTGCTGGTTGTAGCGCGGAACGGAAGGATCAAGCTGAGGCCGGTCGAGCCATCTGAGCTTCACCTCCGTGCGCAATATGCGCCGCACTTTGTCATCCAGCGTGGCTTGGGCAATCTTTCCTTGCTGAAGCGCCGGAAGCAAAGCGCCTCGATTCAGGAATTGGCCAGACCACATTTCCAGATCAAGTCCGCCATTAAACGCACCCAGAGTGTCGTGCGTCGCGCCCCAATCGGACATCACGATTCCTTGAAATCCCCACTCTTTCTTGACCACTTCGTTGTTCAGATATCCGTTTTGCGTCATGTATTCGCCATTGGTGAGGTTGTAGGAGTCCATGATGGCGCCAACCCGAGCTTCCTTTACCGCGGCTTCGAACGTAGGCAAGTAGATTTCCCGCAGAGTTCGTTCATCAATGACTGAGTCTGTGGTATTTCGACCGAACTCGGAGTTGTTCCCCAGGAAATGCTTGACGGTCGCGCTGACGCCTTCGGCTTGTACCCCCTCGATATAGCCGACCGCGATCCGCGAGGCGAGGAACGGATCTTCGCCAAAGTACTCAAAGTTACGGCCATTGAGCGGCGAGCGGTAGATATTTACTCCCGGGCCCAGCAAAAAGGATTTCCCCTTAGCGCGAGCATCGCGGCCGATCTCCTGCCCCACCTGACGTGCCAGGTCGGTATTCCAAGTCGCGGCTAGTGAAATCCCCCCCGCCATGACCGTTGCCGGGCCATCATTGCGTACGCCGATCGGACCGTCTGCGGTGCTTGTTACCGGCAAATTGAGGCGCGGAATTCCGCGGACGTCAAAAAAATTGATTCCGCTAAGGAGATCAATCTTTTCTTCGTTGGTCATCTGACCAAGAATCGAATCCACTCGGCTTTCAACTTCCGAATCGCTAGGCGCAGGATTTTGAGACCAAGCCGGGGTCTGGGTCAGCGAGAGTGCTACGAACAAGAACGACAGCTTCCGCGACGACCAAGCACGACCTCTGAGGGCCATTCTCGCCTTCATTGAGATCCGCCCCCCTGTTTTACCGGGGTCTTACTGCTCCGCGCGTCGAGGAATTCATATCGCCCACGCAGCCTGTCGGCGCCGGCGTAGATTTTCGCACCGGACAAGTGCATCACTTGGAATCCATCGCTAGCGCCGCTGGCAGGCCACTCCGGTAGGCCATCGCCGTTCGGATTGCCGTTCTTGATGAAATTCACCCAATACGAGGACATTGCGTCCGAAACTTTGAAGTCATCGTCGGTCCACGGCACGCCCTCCTGGGACTTCAACGTCTGGAAAACATACTCGATTTCGCCTGCGTGCTTCGATCCCATTTCGCTGGCCAGAATAGGCCCCACCATCGCACCGGGCTTCGTCTTTGGCACTTGCTCGAAATGGTATTGGTAAACCGGCGAGCCGCCGGTCTTACGCTGCATGTCAATCCATTTCCAGGTTGAGAATGCGATGAAATCGTCGCCGGCCAGGGCCTGGGCGGAAAGTACAGCCTCTTCGTCAGTGGCCGCTGGATACAGCTTCAGGAATTGGTCTGCCTCATCGCCGAAGCGCTCGTGTGCTTTATCCGCGAACGTCTTTGCCGTGGGCTTCTGCGGATTAAACAGCACCATCATCTTGCCTTCGTCCGCATTCCATCCCGCCAGCAGAGGGACGTGGCTTTGTGAGCCTTGCGCGTAGATGTTGGGTATGTCGGTGGGCAGGTAATAACCGTCAACGGTCGCACCAAATCCAAAGCCCCGATTTATTTTTGCCGCAGCCTGCAGCAACTCATCTGCCGGTTTAGCGCGCAGCCGGGCTAGAGAGGTTGCTCCCAATGACTCGGCAAACTTCACTCCAGCCTGCTCCGCATCTGCAAGCGGCCGCGGACTGAGCCCGCCAGTCGGTCCGGGGAAGAAAGCCCCGCTCTCGCCGATTGCTTTCTGAAACATATCTCGCGACAACGGTGAAGCCATCAACCCGCTCACCGAAAGCGAACCTGCCGACTCGCCCCCGATGGTGATGTTCTGGGGATCGCCTCCGAAAGCCGCAATGTTTTTGACCACCCATTGCAACGCCGCAACCTGGTCCAGCAATCCGTAATTGCCAGAAGAGTTGTGCCCGGACTCCTTGGTCAACTCAGGATGGGCGAAGAAACCGAATACGCCCAATCGATAGTTCGGCTCTACAACGATCACGCCCTTTTTGGCCAGGTTCTCTCCGTCGTAACGAGGCTCGGAGTTCGCGCCCGCGACGAATCCACCGCCGTAATACCAAAGGAAAACGGGTAGCTTCTTGCTCGCAGGCTTGGCGGGGACCCAGATGTTGAGATTGAGGCAATCTTCGCTCGGCAGAGCGTCGCGGAAGTAGATGTCTCCGAATACGTTGGTTTGCAGGCATGCAGGGCCGAATTTGTCAGCCTGCCTGACACCGGCGAAACTAGGCGCAGGCTGCGGGGCTTTCCACCGGAGATCTCCCACCGGCGGGGCGGCGAAGGGGATTTCCCTGAATATGCGCACCTCTTGGTTGCTGTTGCTAGTGCCTTGGAATTTTCCCTGCTGAACCGTCACGACATCTGTAGCAGCGCCGGCTGATAGAGAACCGACCAACAGAATGAGGCCCCCTAGCCAAATCTCTACGAATCGCTTCATTTCTTCTCCTTGAATGAGTCGGTCTCTGGACGGGCAACTATAGGAGGGATAGAACAATTTGTAAAATAGAATTATATGAATACACTGATCGTGTTATTAGATGATTTGCTTGGCAGAGATTGGCAGCTGAGAGTGGTCGGGAATAAAATCAACTACGCGCTTCTCAGTAAGAGGCCGCCGCTCGCTTAAGAGCAGCGAGCATGCTGCTGGCGGCATGTGAGGGTGAGCGTCCCTTTTTCTCGATAATCTCGACGGTCCGGTTCAGGGCCGGATTGATGATTTCCACGCGAGTGATACCAGCGGATGCCTGTATGTTTTCCGCGACCGCTGGCAGGATGGCGATGCCCAATCCCGCCTTGACCAGACCGATAACGGTTGACATGTAGTTGACTTCGAATGCCGGTAGAACAGACAACTTTTCCTTCCTGAGGGCAGCTTCAAGAATCTCTCTCACGCTGCTGCCTTTGCTGGTCAACACCAGTGGATGCTCCGTGAGCTCTCGCAACGTGATTCTGCTCCGCCTCACGAGCGGATGACTCTTGGGCACGAATGCGGAGAGGCGGTCCGTAAACAGTGGCGTCGTTTTTAGTTCCGGGTCCCGCTTCATCCGTGTACCGACACCGAAATCCACCTCTTCCTTCTTAACCGCATCAATCACTCGTTCCGCCACCATATCCTTGATCTGCACGGGTATGGCTGGGTGCTTCTTGGTGAATTCTTGCAGAACTGCGGGCAGCAGTCCTGCGGATAGTGAAGGTAAAACCGCGACCGACACAAACCCCCGGCGCAGGCCCGCCATGTCGCGCGTGTGGCTGATGACAGCCTCGGTATCAATCACGATTCGCTCAAGCGGCGCCAGTACTTCTTTGCCTGCCTGGGTAAGTGCCACCCGGCGCTTGCTGCGATCGAAGAGCAGCACTCCCAGCGCATCCTCCAACTGGCGGATCTGGACCGTGAGGGCGGACTGGGAGACATGCAGCTCACTGGCGGCACGCGTGAAATTGTTAAGCCGTGCAATCGTCAGAAATGCACGAAGGTGTCTCATGTCACCAATCATTGAATATTCCGATGAAAGCGCTTTCTATTTTTCGCCACAACAAAAGACTTGGTGATGACGCATTGTAGTTTGAGTTGGGCTGTGCAATCTTTTAGCACTATCTTTCCCCCGACTCGCCTTTGTCTTGTCACGAGTCATATCCGGCTCCCATCGAACATGCAAAGGGCACTGCGCGCGTTCAAGCGCGTTGCCGGGAGCGACGAATCCGATTACGTGCGTGACTCGGTTTCGGGCTATCGTCTCAAACTCGCTCAGCGCACCGACCCGAATGGTTGACGGAAACACGTCAGCACTCATTGACCGCCAGGCTTTCGGCTGCTGTCGCCTTCTTCCCTCTCCTCCCGTATCACAGCAAATATCCAACCCGAGGCCATCCGCCTCGGCATGACGTCCGTCAATTCCCTTCTCTCTCATGCTCCCCTTTCTCCATAATGGGACATCGCTGCAGCAAAGCGATAACCTCTCGCACATTCTCCAACATTTATCACGGACCTTAGAACACAATTTGTGCCTGGATTGTACCTGTAAAGATGACCACCTAACTCGGCAAACAATGCCACCAAGAGAAAGGAAGACCATGCAAAACGGGAGCGTGATACGAGCGGAGCGGCAACGTGGACCGGATGTTTGGGAGTTCAGATGGCGGGAACCAAGCGCTGACGGCAAGCGCAAGCACCGGAGAATGATTCTCGGGTCGATCGAACAGCTGGCGGATGAAACCGCTGCTCGTCAGGCAATTGCCACGCTACAGCTTGATCTCAATCATGGCGATGCTTGGCTTAAAACAAGGTCAACCACAATCTCGGAACTTGCGGCACACTATCGGGAGCGCGAGCTGGATCCGGATAAGATTTGGAAGACACATTCGACCAAAGTCACGTACGAGGGTTATATAAACAAGTGGATACTGCCGCGTTGGGGAAGATATCCGCTTGTCCGCGTCAACGCTGGGGAGGTTGAACTTTGGTTGAGATCCTTGCCCCTGGCGAAATCGAGCTGCGCGAAAATCAGAAATCTCATGAGCGTGATTTTCAATCACGGGATGCGATATGAAATCTGCAACCGCAATCCGATTCAGCTCGTGCGGCAGAGTGCAAAACGAAAGACAGTCCCGGTGATACTCAGTGCGATCGAAGTGCAGCGGCTTATTTCTGTTCTTGGCGTTCGCGAGAGGACTCTTGTGCTGCTGGCGTTCGGGACTGGCCTACGCATGAGCGAGCTTTTTGGTCTCAAGTGGCACGATATCGACTTTCAGAAAAATGAGATCAGCGTCACTCGTTCCATCGTGTTTCAAGTGGTTGGCCCTTGCAAAACGGAGGCGTCACAGAAGCCCGTTCCACTTGACCCGCATCTGGCTGACGCACTGCATACATGGCGCCAGCACACCAGTTATCGGGCGGCCGACGATTGGGTGTTCGCGAGCCCAGCTGCTCGTGGG
>DASYGR010000387.1:0-6449 GCA_035999525.1 Terriglobales bacterium | reverse complement strand
ATCTTCCTGGTGCTCGTACTGAATCCGCCGAGTGCGCGCCATCTGAAGCAGATCGGCCTTGGTGTAGATCTTGCCGGAGCCAAGCACCACAACCATATCGTCAGAGAGTATTCGGTCCATGGTGGCAGAGTCGTTATTTTTGACGGCCGCCTGGTACTCGGTGTCAAGAGCTGCGACTATCTTCGTGTCATCGGCAGAGCTGCCGCTAGCGAGAGGCGTTACGAGGAGTGATACGATCAAGAGCGTTCTCAGTAGATAATTCTGCATTGGGTTGCCTCCCTTTGGTTCTTGACATTAGTCGGCTAACGGTGAACGATTAAACCGTCAGTCGGTATACGAGTAATGATACATACCGACTATCGGTCTGTCAAATCTAATGACGACAAAGACTGAAAGAGCCGCGTCGACGAGGGCGAATATCATTGCGGCCGCACGAGCTCTCTTCACTCAGCTGGGATATGACGGCACGTCAACCGGGGCGGTGCTGGAAGCAGCGAAGGTGAGTCGTGGCGCTTTGTACCACCATTTTGAAAACAAACAGGCGTTGTTTGCCGCCGTGCTTGAGGCAGTCGAAGTGGATATCACGGCTGCCGCGGCCAATGCACGCGCGAACGTCACTGACCCGGTGGAAGCGCTTGGCCGGGCGTTCGATAGCTTCCTAGGCACGGCGTCGGAGGCTGAGGTGCGGCAGATCGTATTGACCGATGCTCATTCGGTCGTGGGGTGGCAGAAGTGGCGCGAGATAGAAGAACGTCATGGTCTGGGACGTTTGAAACAAGCTTTGAGGATGGTCGCTGAGACGGGCCGGCTTCGCGAAGACATGGTCGATGTCTTTGCTCACGTGTTGCTTGCTAGCGTCATTGAAGTAGCCTTCCTTGTTGCTCGCTCACCCGATACGGCTGCGGCTACGAGTACTGGCCGGAAAGCGATGAGGGAGCTCCTTGAACGGCTCCTGGGTGGGTGATGTGGAAAGCAAGCAATAGTAGTGCTCAGGAAGCTTCCCAGTTTGTACCGTTCTTACACCGCGACATTTCGTGATTTCATCGTTGTTCGCGAGGATTATGTCGCGCCTTGTTCTCTAATTGGCGGAGTGCTACTGCGCTAAACCGACGCGACGAAGCAAGGCTTGGAAGCGCGGGTCGGTGCGAAAGGGATCATACGCAGGGTCGACTTTGAGAGCGGTGAGAGAATTGGAACGTTCCTGGGCTGCCTGTTGCAGAGCATTGAAAAGTTTTTCTTTGTCGCCTATGCCCGCGTAAGCGAGGATATGCATCGCGGCGGGATCCAGTTGGCCATGGCGATTCAACTGTTCGAACTTTGCCAGCGCGCGCCGAGCTTGCACCTGTTGTCCGGCGCGGCCATACACGTAGGACTTCATAGCCCACATTCCGGGCGAATCGTCCACGCGGTGCCGCTTCTCGGTCTCGGCCAGAGCTTGAGCGAACTGACCCTTCTGAACGTAGGCGAAAATCAAGATGACATGGGCCCGGACGGAATCTGAATCCATATCAAGCACGGTGCCCAGTTGTTCGATGGCGCGGTCATACTGGCGCGAGTAGTAGAGGATGGCACCGCGATCGGCGGATATGATGAGAGACAAGGGATCAAGCTGGCGCGCCCGTTCGCTTTCTGCAAGTGCTTCATCGAAGCGACCTTGCCAGGCAAGGCACTCGGCATACCACTGGTGAGCTGTGGGGTAGTTGGGATTCAAATCGATGGCGCGGCGGAATTCCTTCCCGGCGGTTTGCCAGTCCCAATCGTAAATTTCGGCAATCAGAGCGAGAGAGGTGTGGGCTTCGGCAAGGTTTTCGTCAATTTGCAGCGCTCGCAGCGCGGCGGCGCGCGCCTTGGTTATCAGATTTTCGTTGGGGTCTAAATTGTAGCTGCTCGTGAGCGCATAGGAATCAGCCAGGCCGGCATAGGCCAAGGCATAGCGAGGATCTTTGGCGATGGCCTGCTGAAAATAGACAATTGCCTGCTGGAATCCCTGCGGGGTTCTTTTGTTCAGGAAGTAGCGGCCTTTAAGATAAAGGTCATAGGCATCATACGAAGTCGTGGAGGCTGCGAGGCCAGGAGCGGGGGCGATGGGTCTATGGCTTTCGCCGAGGACGAGTTGTATCTCGTCCGCGATTTCCTGTGCAATTTCCTGTTGGAGAACGAGAAGGCTGGTAAGTTCGCGATCATACTGGCGCGACCAGACTGTCTTCTGGTCGGTGACTTGAATCAATTGGGCTGTAATGCGCACTTTCTCGGAATCGCGGCGGACGCTGCCCTCGAGGACGTACTGGATCCCCAGATCATGAGCGATTTCCGGCAGGGACTTTTGCCTGTTCCGATACTGCATCACGGATGCGCGGCCGATAACCCCGAGGCGTTGAGGATTGAGTTGACCGAGTTGAGCAATCATTTCCTCGGTTAGGCCGTCGCTGAAATAATCCTGGGAAGCGTCTCCGGTGAGGTTCTCGAAGGGAAGAACCGCCAGCATTACGTGGCCGGAGGTCGTTTGAGGGCGATTCGGAGAGCGCGACAGCAGAAGATAAGCACCAGCCGAGATGATTAAGACGATAAAAATCCCCGCGAGAATTGGCCGGAACCGGAGAGCCCAGGCTGATCCAGCGCGATGCGCAGGGATGTCTGTGCCGTCTGAACTCTCAGCCATGACTTGCGGAATAGAAGTGGCTGCGTTCAAAGACGGAGTGACGACATTTACGGGCGGGATGAAGCGATAACCGATGCGCGGCACGGTTTCAATGAACCGCTGCTCATCGGCGGAATCCCCCAGAGTGCTGCGGAGTTTTTTAACGGCGGTGTTTACGCCGTGCTCGAAATCGACAAAAGTATTCGCGGGCCAGAGCTTCGCTTGCAATTCTTCCCGAGTAACAACCTCGCCGGGCCGATTGAGTAATATGAGGAGAATCTCGAACGGCTGTCCATGGAGCTTGAGGCGAACTCCGTGTTTGTGAACGGTCCGCGCGCGCGGATTCACGGAAAAGTCGCCGAACTGGAGTAACCCCAAATCTCGATCTTGAGCCATTATTTGTACGAAACCAGGAAAACTCTGTTCAGAGTCTACAACGCTTAGCCTAGTTGAGGCAATGGAGGAAGGAATAAACCACTTGCAATCAGCTTATTGAAGAGTCACCTTCAGATTACCCACAATTCACCATCCGTCCATTGTCTTCGAATGGAGCTGATTGTAGTGTCGCGCAACTTTGAATGGGTGTGCTTTGCAAGGATTCCGGGATTCGCGCAGGGTTGCGAAGGCTGCGTTGGGATGCGCAGTTCTTGTGGAGCTTGGGAGGGGTAAATGTCGAGTGTCGGGGTACAGATGAGGAACTTCTTGAAGAGATCCCAGGTGTGGCTGGGAATGGTGGCGCTCGTGGGTGCGGCAACGGCCGTGGTAGCGGCAACGATTCCCAACCTGTTCCCGTTCCGTGATTCAACGGGGACGGTTGCTACGTTTTCGCCGGCAGGCAAGTTTGACGAGAGCGGGCCATTTTTTCAGAGTTTGGGAACGAACGGGCGGAGCTGCGCAAGCTGCCACGTCATCGGCAACGCGATGGGTTTGAGCGCGAAGCATGCGGAGCACGTGTTCGAGCGAACGAATGGAACGGATCCGTTGTTCTCCGCGGTGGATGGGGCCGTGTGCCCGACGGCAGCGCCGGGGCAACAGTTGAATTTCAGTTTACTGCGGCACTATGGCCTGATTCGGATTGAGTTGACGGTTCCGTCGAATGCGCAGTTCACGATCACGGCGGTGCATGATCCTTACGGATGCGCGTTGGTGAGCGATCCTGCGACGGGCGAGCAAATGATTTCGCTTTACCGACGGCCGCTGCCCGCCACAAACCTGGGATTTGTGAACTCGGTGATGTGGGACGGGCGGGAGACAGTTGCGTCTTTGGCAAGCCCAGCGACGTTTTCGACGAATTTGATGACGGATTTGAAGCATCAGGCGATGGACGCGACAACGGGGCACGCGCAGGCGACCATGCCACCCACTGACGCTCAACAAACGCAGATGGTAAATTTCGAACTGGCGCTGAGTTCGGCGCAGGCCTTCGATTCCGAGGCAGGCGATTTGAACGACGACGGGGCGCATGGCGGCGCACGCTTCCTTGCGGCAGTACCGTTTTTCCCTGGGATCAACGATTCGCTGGGTCCGCCGGCGCAGTTCACTCCGAATGCGTTCACGATCTATTCGAAATGGCAGTATTCGAGCGATCCTGTGCGGCGTTCGATTGCGCGCGGCGAGCAGATTTTCAACACGCGCGCCCTGACGATCACGAACGTGCGAGGACTCAATGACGCGCTCAAACAAGCCGCAATTTCCGGGACATGCACAACGTGTCACGATACGCCAAACGTGGGCAACCATTCGCTTCCGGTGCCGCTGGAAATCGGCACCAGCCGCACAGTGAATTTCGAAACGGATCCCACAATTATGGCGGCGGTCAGCCAACTGTCCATGCCAGATCTGCCCGTGTTCCAGATCGTGTGCAATCAGGGACCGAACGCCGGAGAAATTACTTACACGTCCGATCCCGGTAAGGCGCTGAATCCTACGAGTGGATTGTGCAGCGATGTGGGGAGAGGAAAGGGGCTGGTCCTGCGCGGGCTTGCGGCGCGTGCGCCGTACTTCCACAATGGTGCGGCGGCGACGCTGAGCGAGGTGGTTGATTTTTACAACGTGCGGTTCCAGATGAACCTGACGCCGCAGGAGAGACGCGATTTGGTGAATTTCCTGCAGACACTGTAGGAACCCTGTGGTGGCGCAAGGGGGGCCGGAAATGAGAATCAGAGACTTCCGACCTTGTCTGCCTCTACTGCGCCGCTTCAACGAAGAGACGATGACCGCCGTATAGCGCAATTCGGTATTGGGTAATGCGTCAGTTTGAATTTCAGCTTCTTGTGTCGCGATCGAGAAAATTCAAACTGAGCAACCACCTGACCAACCACTCGCAATTCTGGCGACTGCAGCCGCTACAACCATCCCCAGCGACTGAGCATCCCCTGTAGGTCATTCTTGTGATTTCTTAGATATTTATATTAATGCTTTGCGTGTTTCGCTTAAACTTGGGTCGGTAATGGGCCAGTTTGAATTTTGACTCTTTGTGTCACGATCAGGAAAATTCAAACTGACCCACCACGCTTGGGACCGTGAAAGTGGAGCTAATCTGAGCGAGTGATGTAAACTGCTTGTCCCATAGCGGTGCCCTTGCCAGCGTGAGCCGTGGGGAACCGGGGGAGTTGGGCGTCCGATCGAGAACCATATACCGCAGTCTGGCCCGCAATCAAAAAATCGATGGAGGAATTTTAATGAGTTTGAAACGTTCGTTGATGGTGGTCTTCGCGCTGCTGCTGGCGCTGGCATTTAATTTCAGGCGCATTGCGGCGCAGACGATGACGACAGGGGGCATCGCCGGCGTGGTGACGAATCCGAAAAACGCCGTGGTTCCAAACGCCACGGTCACTTTGCAAAGCAACGCGAAGGGCACGACGCAAACGACGACGACCAGCGACACAGGGACATACCAGTTTGGATTGCTGGATCCGGGTTTGTATACGGTCACCGTGTCGATGAACGGCTTTCAGCCAGCGGCGAAGGAAGTGACCGTGCCGCTGGGCCAGCCGGTGATGGTGGATTTCCAGCTGAGTGTGAAAGCGAAGCTGCCGACGGAACGCGTGGGGCCGGGACTCTTGGAAAAGGAAAACGGCAACCTGGACATCACGCTAACGCACCAGCAAGTTCAGCAAGTGCCGAATCCCGGCAATGACATGACGTATCTTGCGCAGCTTACTCCCGGCACGGTGATGAACACACAGGGGGGAACGGGAAATTTTTCGAACTATGGCATGCCAGCAACTACGAACCGATTCAGCCTGAACGGGATGACCGACAACGAGCCTTTCGAGAATATCAACAATTCCGGAGCCACGCGATTGCTGCTGGGCACAAATGAAATTCAAGAAGTGAATATCGTGAGCAATGGATACACGGGCAATTATGGAGAATTCGCGGGCGCGACGGTTAATTACGTGACGAGCTCGGGCGGAAACAGACTTCACGGGAATGCGAATTACACGTGGAACAGCCGGATACTGAATGCGAACGATTTTTTCAACAACTCCAGCAACACTCCGCGGCCGTTCGATACGGCGCATCAATGGTCAGCGTCCCTGGGCGGGCCACTGAAAAAAGATAAGTTGTTTTTCTATTTCAACACCGAGGGACTACGGGTGCTGATTCCGACAAGCCCGCTGGTGGTGACGCCGAGCCCGCAATTCGAAGCTGCAACGATTACAAACTTGCAGAACGCTGGGCGACCCGACGTTGCCAGCTTCTATCAAAATTCGATCTTCAGCAATCTCAACAACGCGCCAAATGCGAACAGCGCGCTGGACAATCAATTTCCCGGACAGTTTACGGATACCACCGGGCAAGTGGT
>DASYGR010000353.1:0-22472 GCA_035999525.1 Terriglobales bacterium | reverse complement strand
AATATCACATACCTTAAATTTATCCACCTTTCGCGATATATCGTAAGCCGTCTCAATGATGGGGTCGGCGTGCTCCACCTCGTTTCCCGCAAAGAGAACAAGGGCGCTTTTCCCGAATGAGATATTCTTTACTGCTGTGCGATCAGCAGAATAGTCCCCGAAATCAACTTTTTTGTCGCACACGGTAACAATGGAATCCCCGCCATTACATGCTAATGCCAAACAAACACTCACTTTGAATCCCCAATCCGCCGGATGGATAATTGGCCTAATTGCTTGCCACGGCTTAGAGGTCACATTGCACCTCCGTCCGTACTTTTGTCAAGTATATAATCGTGTTTTTATTCGCTACTCCCACAATCACTTAACTCATTTGGGGTCGTTTTTGCCTCTTGACAAGATTCTGGAGGATTCGGAGTTGTCTGCGGAAGGCGTCTTAGCAGCCCGCCATCTAGGAAGCTTTCGCTGATCTGGTCCAAGACTTCAGGAAAACGCCGGACTAGAGTACGCCGGCCGCAGTTCATCAATCGGGCTGCGTCATCTTGTGAATAGTCTTGCAACACGATCCTCCCAATAAGCTCCTTATCGAATGCATTAAGTCTTTCCAGGACCTTTTCCACATCATGAACGAAAATTACCGCATCCTCGAAAGTCGATACCCGATAAGACGTCACTCGCGTACGAAAAAACTCCCTCCCCAAGAGCGACGGCAGTCGCCCAACCTCGATTGACAGGCGCATGTATCGCCTCAGTATTCCTACGGTGCGATCACGATAGAGCCACAAATCCGATCCCGGAGCGTTGAATTGTTCATCCGACTCAGGTAGCGGCTCCTCCATTGCCGCGACTACTACGTTCTCAACCACCTCAAGTTCCACGGGCACGACAAGCCCAGCCGTGACAGGTTCCACCAAAGCAATTGTTGTGACCATCATGCATTACCGCCTTCTCCGGAGATAATCACTACTCTCGGACCCGGAATTCCATCCCTCTTGTGATTGCCTGGCAGGCGCCGAGGGCCTTTTCTTCGGCCAGAAGACGCAACATCTGCCATCTCAATCGCACACGAAGCGCAGTATATTTCTCCACTCCCAAGCTGCCGGACCCATAATCCTCCGCACCTTTCGCAATATTTAAGTTCCAGCTGAACGATGTTGAACTCCTCTAAATCCATGATTGCCTCCTGTTTCTCGTCAGTGCGGCCATCCTGAGCAAGCCTTGCCACTGACGGTTAACGGCAGTTCTCGCGGACACGACTGCCTGCGCCAACAAAAAAAGGCCCTGCGCCGATTTCTCAGCGACAGGGCCCGTTTCTTTACGGAGTACCTGGTGAATTATTTAATTTAGAAGTTCTAGCCTATAACTTCTGCTCCGGATGGCTACACCAGCGGCGGTTGCCGAAAATAGCCTTCCTCATAGCCCGACTTCAGCACCCGCCCATTCTGCACCTGGATGCTTACTTTGCCGGTAAAACCGATTTGCCGCAACAGCTTCTCCATCGAAGACGAAAGAACTTCTGCGTATTTCATCTTGCGGCGAAATTCCACAAAATTGCTTCCATCTTCTTCGACGTGCTCTTGATCCGGCTTAAGAATGCTTGTCATTATGATTCCTCTGGCGAATAAGTTATAACAGGATGCCAATCCTATAGCTCCCCGGTTTATAGCGTCAACATTTCTATTTCCTTCAAGATGTTGCGTTTGTCTTTCACTTAGCAGATTGCTATAACTGAAAGGCGCACTTTGCCTGTGGAAAAACAGACTCCAGCACTAGTTGAATCCCTTGCCGGAAGCCGCGTTTCGAGGAAAGTCACCGATCATGACATCTTTCTCACAGATGTTGTGCCTTTTTACGCAATAGCACGCCGCTATATCCAGGTCTATACTCCCCCCATGAAATTCAAAGTTCTTCAGGATAATCTCCGCAAAACCCTATGGTCGCGTATTGAAGAAGGCAATCTCACCGGCCTCGGTCTGGCGCAGCAAACAGGATTCAAACAGGCGCACATCTCCAACTTCCTCAACCGCAAGCGCGGGCTAAGCATTGACGGCATGGACAAAGTAATGAATGTGCAGCGGCTGTCCGTACTCGATCTACTTGATCCGGCCGAAATCAATAAACGCGCCAGTATCCTTCCCCCCAGTGACGACGAGTTCGAAAACGTCCTTCTCGTGGACGACAACGTCGCCGCCTCTTCTCCCCTTCTCATGAGCCGGCACGTGAAAGACATGCTTAAGTTCAAGAAAAGATTTTTGGAAACGCTTCGCCCCCAAATGGAGGGCTCGCGGGAGAATTGGGAACGCTTCGTTTTGATTCGCGCCAGCGCTCGCGAAGGAATGAGCATGTATCCGCGGCTGCTTCCCGGTGCCACAGTTCTCATTGATCGCCACTACAACTCGCTCAAGGCATATCGCAAGGGCGAGACTAATATGTATGCCGTAAATAAGTTGCAAGCTTGCTCTCTTAAATACGTTGAATTAGCTGGCAACCACTTAATTTTGCGCCCACACAACACTGCCTACCCAGTGGAAATTATTGCGATGGCGGAGGGGAAAAAGGCCGCCAATTACCTCATTGGGCGCGTCTGCTACGTGGGCATTGAAACCTGAGAGCCTCAGCCTTCTTCATGTCCAGCTTTGCAGGACTTTCTGCAATATCCCCACGCTCTCGTCAAGAATTGCCATTTCGTCTCGCGTCAGCATCTTGAGTTGGCTGGCGAAATACGTGATCCTGCGGCGGCGGCCTTGCCTCATCAGCTTCGTTCCCTTCGGTGTCGCCAGAAGTTGAACTCGTCGCCCATCCATAGCATCCCTAACCCGTTTCACCAGTCGGGCACGCTCTAATCCGGCCACAATCCGGCTCATCGTTGGGGGTTTCACTTGCTCCGCCGAAGCTAACTCCCCGATCGTCATCGCCCCGGCAAACACAAGGACGGATAATGCCGAGAGCCGAGCTGGCGCCTGCGCCATCGTTGCGTCCTGCTTGCGCACTCTGCGCAGAAGGTGAATAGCTGCTGAGTGCATCCGGTCAGCCAGTTCTTCGCGAGCCTTATTCTGCCGATGTTTTTGCCCTTGCATTTTCCTTTAAATTATAGTTAGCTATGCTAACGATATCCAAATCCCAGGAGATGATTGCATGCCCTCTTCAACCCTTGGAATTTCACACATCATACAGATTGCCCTCAATGTACATGATCTGGAGCGCGCCACTGGCTTTTACCGCGACACGCTTGGCTTGCAATTTTTATTCAGCACCGGCGCTATGGCCTTTTTCGATTGCGGCGGTGTGCGCCTGATGCTGACTCGCCCGGAGAGCCCCGAACTGGATCATCCCAGTTCGATCCTGTACTTTGCCGTCCCGGATATTAACCGCGCACACCATCAGCTAATCGATAAAAATGTGAAGTTCGAAGACTCCCCTCATTTGATAGCCAGAATGCCTGACCATGACCTTTGGATGACTCATTTTCACGACAGCGAGCAAAACCTGCTTTCCCTCATGAGTGAAGTCTCACACAAATCGTAGAGTCGGCCGCTATCGCCCGTCGCGAAACCGCCCTAGCCTGCACTCGATGATTCCAGTATTCTTTCAATCAGGATGGAGGACTCTATGGATCAAGTACCCGGCATTATCGCAGGCTCCCGCCGCAACGAAGATATCGCGCTCGACCTCATGAAGTTCATCGCGATGACGACCGGATACGGCCGCACCACCTCTTCAGGCGTAGGTTTTCAGGGTACCGGCGCTGCCGCTAAGCCAGAAGAATACGCCGGTCATCTGCTAGACCTTTACGGAAAATGCCTGGCCGCAATTCAATCCGGAAAATAACGCACCTCTCACACACCGCAGATACGATTTGATCGGTATCCGAAATCGCGTGTTGAGCACGATGACTTGCTCAAACTTCCCCGGCCAGCCATTTCGCCCATGGAAAAAGCCGCAGCTAGCGCTGCGGCCTAACTCCTTCAACCGCTTCGTGAACGGCATTCTTACCTGCGGCGTCCACCCTTTTTCCCCGCAGACTTCTTTTTCGTGGCCTTCTTCTTTGAGGACCGCTTAGATGACCCGCCTCCAGATTTCTTTCCTGAACTCCTCTTTGGAGTTTTTCTCCCTGAAGACTTCTTGGCCGACTTCTTTGCGGATTTCTTTGCTGGCTTCTTTGCCTTCGACCGCGAAGACCCGCCGCCTCCACCCGATTTTTTCCCCGACGACCGGCCGCTTGGTTTCTTCCCAGACGAAGAAGGCTTGGACGATCCTCCGTCTCCTGACCCTCCACCCGGCCTCGATGGGATTGATCCCGATGAAGCAGGTTCTAACTCTGAGCCGCCGGCAGACGGCACCTCCGCTTCTTCCTCTTCCTCCTCCTCTTCGTAGTCCTCTTCTTCTATCGTATCGCCGTAGGAGCCGGGTTCGCTGAATTCGTCGCCTTCGTCATCGCGCATATAGAATTTCTCTTCCAAAGTCATTTCTCCTCCTGATTTCCGGCTGCTCTTCGGCGCCGGGGCTGCGCAAACAATTACATTGCGCTACTGAAAATAAAAAGACAACCAAAAACTTGAACGGCGCGCGATTATAGCATGTCCATCAATCTGCATCGCACGAACTCGTCCATCGCGGACCAGTCCGCGCAAAACATTTGTTAACGTTTGGAATCGCCCAGGAAGAAAAGAGTTGTTTAATGCCAGATGGATCGCGACAAAACTTAGTCGTTACGTCGAATCAGAAGAATCATTCCCGGCCGCAGCGTTGCTACATTTCGATTGCTCTCTTTAATTGCTTCCACGGTCGTGTTGTAAGAGTTGGCGATGGAGTAGAGCGTTTCCCCCGGCTTGACAGCATGCCGCACTTGTCGAATCTTCTCTGGCTTCGATAACGTCTTATGATTCATAGGTTTAGAACTCGCCTCTGTCGGGCTCGGACTGACCGGCAAGTGTACGTACAAAATCCGGCGCCCTTGCAGGCCATTTCCCTTTAACCGGTTCCAGCGTCGCACAACTGCCGGTGAAAGGCCAAAATTATCGGCCACCGACTGCACCGTATCGCCCCTCCGAATTCTGTAAACAGTGAGGTGTTTCGCGTACGCTTGCACACCCTCTCCAGCAGCATGCCGCGCCGGGGTAATCGGAATAATCAGTTTTGCTTCGACCGTTGGATTCTCGCCAGTCTCCAGATTATTCGCCTTCGCAATCGCACGGCCTGTAGTGTGATACGCGCGCGCAATAGAGAGTAAGTCCTCTCCGGGAGTGACTGTGTGATAGCGCCACCACACCCGCATATCTTTCGGAATGGCGTTTATCGCGTCGAGATATTGGGATTCCGTGCCAACCGGCAGCTTGAGTGCGAATTCCTGATCCTTGGGCGTCACCAATCGAATCAGGCTGGGATTTAAATCCTCAAGCACCGCCGGGGGAACATTCACGCACTCTGCTACCAATCGCAGATCAACCGCATAGTTAACCTTGACCGTATCGTACGGAACGGGTTTGTCGGGAATCAGTCCCTCCAGTCCATACTGCGCCGGGTTCTTGGCCATGATTGTTTCAGCAAGAATGATTGGCACATAATTCCGAGTTTCCTTCGGCAAGACATTTCTTTTGTAGAGTTCCCAGAAATCTGCATAGCCCGTCCGTTTCACCGCACTTTGCACAGTTCCTGGTCCGGAATTGTAAGCAGCCATCGCTAGATACCAGTCGCCGAACTGGTTATAAAGGTCTTTCAGGTGGCGAGCGGCGGCTCGGGTGGCTTTCTCAGGATCCTGCCGATCATCCACCCACATGTTTCGCTCCAACCCATATCCCTTTCCCCGCGACGCCATGAACTGCCAGATGCCACGAGCCCCTACTCTCGAGAGTGCCAGCGGATGGAATCCCGATTCCGCCTGGGCCAGATAAATCAGGTCCTGGGGAACCCCCTCATCCTTCAATGTCTTGCGAATCATTTCCTGGTATCGCCCGCTGCGGACCAGGGCGTGTTCCAGAGTCCCGCGTCCACGATTCGAAAAGTAGTTGATATAGCCTGCCACCGGGTCCGTGAGCATTAATGGCAAGTCTGAATGGGTGGCTTTAATTTCCGCTGCGGCCTGCGCCTTAATATTGGGATCTACCGGCGGCGTTACTTCATTCGCCTCATCAATTGGCGCAGGCTCCGCTTTCTGTTCTGGAGCGGCTTCTGCCGGCTTCGCTGTCTGCAAGTTCAAATCGTTCAAGGCCTGATGAATGCGAACTGACTCTTCCTGCAACCTCGGATCAGGTTGCGCATCCTCGACCGCCTGCCCGGTACCCTCTGCCAAAATTGTGAGTGCGCGATCGAAGTTCGCCTTGGCCGCATCCGCGTTCCCGGCCTTGAGGTTTTCCTGCCCAGCCGCATACTCCTTCTCCGACGCTGCAATCACATCTGCAACGGGATCGGGTTTTGCAACCGGGGCGGGAGGAGGAACTATTGCTGGCGCGGGTTTCAATTGTGGAGGGGCTTTCGCGGCTGCAGGAGCTTGGGCCGTGAGCGGCGCCGGATTCCGTTCTACGGGAGGCTGTGCCGTTACCTGCCGTCGGGAACTACACCCCGCGTTGGCAAGAATAAGCGTGAAAACTAAGCCGATGAAAACAAAAACCTTCCTAATCTCCATGTTTTCCGCTACTTGTCTGCCGCCGTCAACGTTTGTTAGCAAATCCTACTACCCGACTTTTGATGGGTCAACGACCGATTCCACCTAGACTCATTACTTTGGGGCGGAAGGCAAATGTACTTGCTCCCAGCTCTAGCAGATAAAACGGGCACTCGCTTCTTTACATCAAAGAGGTGTTCAAAGACAGGAGCAACCGTATGCCAACAACCCAACAATCGAAATGCGCCCATCCCCAATGTACCTGCCCAATTTCTGAAGGCCAGGAATATTGCAGCCAAAATTGTGCCAACTCTGCCAGAAACAATGAGGTGGACGTCCAAAGCAAGTGTTCTTGTGGACATGCCGGTTGCAAGTCGGCTTCGAAGGCCGCATAAATTTACAAAGTCGGCCGCAGCTCGCTCCCCATGAGAGCTGAAAACCGAGAACTGGGAACTGCCTCACTCGACCCCCGTAAGCGCGTCGACCCCTTCATTCGCCTCGAACTGGTCTTCTCAGTAAACACAACGCGGTAGGCCCGTGCAACATGGCGGCATATCCCAAAGGCTTAACTCTTTGCATCCGTGCAATCTTCACCAGAATCCAAAAACGCTATGAAAGTCATTCAGGTAAGTCAACCAGGCGGCCTCGATGCTCTCCAACTCGCCGATCTGCCCATTCCCCAGCCCAAAGAAAATGATGTAGTGGTAAAGATTGCGGCCTCAGGAGTGAACTTCATAGATATCTATCAGCGGGAAGGGCGCTACAAACTACCGCTTCCATTCGTGGCCGGACAGGAAGGCAGCGGCTCCGTCACAGCTGTAGGTGCCAAAGTGAGCGACATCAAAATTGGTGACCATGTCGCCTGGGCGGGAATCCAAGGTTCTTACGCAGAATATATCGCGGCACCCGTAGATCGCTTAGTGCCAATACCGTCGGGCGTGGACGATCGCACCGCAGCGGCAGTGATACTGCAAGGCATGACCGCACACTACCTCTCTCACGACACCTACCCGCTGAAGCGAGGCGAGACAGCCTTGGTGCATGCCGGCGCGGGCGGAGTTGGACTGTTGCTGGTGCAGATGGCGCACAACATTGGTGCTCGTGTAATCAGCACGGTTTCAACTCAAGAAAAGGCCAAGCTGGCCAGAGAGGCAGGCGCGGACGAAGTCATCCTATACACGCAGGTTGACTTCGAATCAGAAACGAAACGCCTGACCGGCGGAAAGGGCGTCGACGTCGTTTACGACAGTGTGGGCAAGACCACCTTTGAAAAGGGTCTCAACATCTTGCGTCCCCGAGGACACATGGTCCTGTTCGGTGGTTCGAGCGGCGCGGTGCCGCCATTCGACCTGATTCAGCTATCTCAAAAGGGATCACTCTTCGTAACCCGGCCAACACTCGGGCATTACGTCCTTACGACAGAGGAGTTGCGCAAACGAGCGAGCTCGGTCTTCGATATGATTGCCGCCCGCAAGTTAAAGGTACGAGTAGGGCATACATATCCGATGGCCGAAGCAGCGATGGCACATCGAGACCTCGAAGGTCGTAAAACCACCGGGAAATTATTATTGCTGCCGTAAGGAAATGCAGCGGTTCACTCTGTATCGAAGTTGAGGCGTCCGCGTTCGCGCCGCACATTATTGGGTGTGCTCTGCTGGCCCAATTCCCCAAACCGGACTTGTGACACCGATCTTCTCGAAACTCGAAACGATCGCTTTGGCTCGAGGTATCGCATTCTTCACAGATGGCAACGATAGAGAGGCATCATGACTGGCAATTGTGTCCCATATCTTGAACAACACTCATGGTCCGAACGGTCGATCTTGTTCGCAAAATCGAAGCTACGACCCAACCTCAATGTCAGTCGCGACGACCTCCGCACTCTCTCGAATTTTGAGGAGCTTATCCGCCATTGCGAACTTTAATTCTTCGATCCCTTTTCCAGTCACCGCGGAAATAGGATACAAGTCCATCTTTTTCGTCTTTGCGTATTTCTTCAGCTTGGCCAGTTTCTCTTTATTTGCGACGTCAATCTTCGATGCGACGAGGATAGTCGGCTTTTCGTCGAGCTTTCCACCAAAACTCTGCAACTCTTTCGTGATTACCTCGACATCTTTCACTGGATCAGGTCTTCCGCTGTCATCGGAAACATCCACCATGTGAGCCAGCAATCTTGTGCGCTCGATATGACGCAAGAATTGCATTCCAAGCCCAGCCCCCAAATGCGCACCTTCGATTAGACCGGGAATGTCCGCAACCACAAAGCTCTTCTCGTCTCGCGCCTCGCCAACGACAACCACTCCCAAGTTTGGCTGCAAAGTCGTGAATGGATAATCAGCCACCTTTGGACGTGCAGCAGATATTCGCGAGATTAAAGTGGATTTGCCAACATTAGGATACCCGACCAGCCCAACGTCAGCGAGGAGTTTCAGTTCCAAGCGAAAAACACGCTCTTCTCCCGGACGCCCGTCTTCATGCTCTCGCGGCGCTTGATGCGTCGAGGTCGCGAACCGCGCATTGCCACGCCCGCCACGCCCTCCGCACGCGACCACAATCCGTTCATCTGGACCTGAAAAGTCGTGGACTCTCTCACCCGTGTCGGCGTCGTAAACAATCGTGCCTACTGGGACCTTAAGCGTAATTCCTTCGCCTTCGCGTCCCTTCTTGTTCGACCCCTCGCCGTGCCGCCCGCGCTGCGCCTTGTATTCCGGATTGAAGCGAAAATGCACCAATGTGTTATGCCGTTCGCTGGATTCCATGACAATGTCTCCACCATCGCCACCATCGCCACCCGAAGGCCCGCCTCGCGGCACAAACTTCTCCCGCCGGAATGCCAGACACCCATTGCCGCCATCCCCAGCTTTAACCCGAATTGTCGCCTCATCAATAAACATAACTTGTCAGTGGAGCGACGGGCGTCCTCGCCCGTCAAAGCTCGAGCAAAGCTCGGCTGTTTCCGGAAAATCAGATTATAAGACCAAACAAAAAAGCCTCGACCAAAGCCGAGGCTGCCGGCTGCTCACGCAGCCATAACTTGAGTTGGACTATTCCGCGTCCAGCGGTTCGACCATCACAAACTTCCCCATCTCCCCACGATCTTTAAACTTAATCCGTCCGCTGATCTTCGCGAATAGAGTGTCATCGCTCCCTCGCCCAACATTCAAGCCAGGCTTCACCCGCGTCCCCCGTTGCCGGACAATAATTGTTCCACCGGGAACAACCTGACCGCCGAATGCCTTAAATCCAAGCCTCTGCGCGTTTGAGTCGCGACCGTTTCGTGATGTTCCCTGTCCTTTTTTGTGTGCCATAAATTAATCCTTTATTAACTAATCTGTCACGCCTATCGCCGACGACTGTTCCGCAGGAACCGTCCCAAGTCGAGGGACCTGCTTATCTCTTCTTCTTCGGTGCCGGCTTCTTATGCACCGCTTTCTTAGCCGCTGCCTTCTTCTTAGGGTGAGCATGAGCCGCAGCATGCGTCTTTGTTTTTGCCGCCGAATGAGCGTGATGCTCGACGTGATGTTCGTCGTCCACCGGCGTTACTTTCCTGACCCTCGGTTCTTTCTTCGGCAGCTCCGGCGCTTTAAACGTTTGCCCATCAAACCCGATCTCCGTAATCCGGACGGCCGTAAATCCCTGCCGATGTCCACGCAGTTTCTTGTATTGCTTCTTGCGCTTGTAATGGAAGACCAGAATTTTCTTCGCACGGCCCTGCTCAACCACTTCGCCAATCACCGAAGCCCCAGCCCCCGGACGCCCAATCTGTCCCTGTTCGCCGGACACAGCCAGCACATCGCCAAACTCAATCTTGCCGTCTTTTCCATCGCCCTGATTTTCTAGGCGAATCACATCTCCGGGCGCCACACGGTACTGCTTTCCACCGGCGCGGATGACCGCGTACATACTCATGCCTCCATCAAAATCACCCGTCGCGCTCTCTAAAGCAATGCAGAGTCGCGATCCCGGGGAACTCCAGATTGTTCGTGCTTGCTGCTCTCCGCCTCGCCCTCAATTGTGCAAATCCGCGGGCGGATCCAGAACGGAACCCGCAGCTACAGGCAAACCCAAGTAGTTTATCGTGTGGGGGCAGGTGCGTCAAACATTGAAGTACCCGGCTGAGTCCGCCATGACGCGAGCACGTTTATTCACCGGCTATTGTTTTCCTTTGTCATTCCGAATGGCTTTAGCCATGAGGAATCTGCTGTTTCTTTCTCTTGGGGACCAGCTTTGAAGGCACATTTGCGCCGGACCCCTTTCCGAAAACAGATCCCTTGCGTTATGGCGATCATCCACCTACGGTCAGCTATCCAAACGGACCTTCATCCGCGCTGCGGCCATAAATCACAGGAACCGAAACATCCAGCAACCGCAGATACACTGACATTTGCCCGCGATGGTGATACCAGTGGTTCAGCATGATTGACCGCAAAACACTCCGCCGGGGTTGGGTGAAAATCTCTTTATTTCCAAACATCAAACGCCATGGAGCCTGAGCCTGCTGTTCCGTCATGTCAGTCAGCCACTTCTCAGCTTCGCGAACGCTTTCCTCGAACGCGGCCTGAACCTCGTCCATATTTTTTGGTTGCGGAGGCACAAAACTTCCCTTCGAAACGTCAAAAGAATCCTGTTGACTAATTCGCGATATGGATCCCGGCACCGTCGCGATGTGAATGGCCAGCTGGCCAAGCGTCATGGACTTCGGATGCGGCTTCCATGAAAGCTTCCCCGCCGGAACTCGGTCCAGCACCCTTCGCGTAATCATCACTTCGGCGCGGAACTCGCTTAGCATCGGATCCATTACCGGTTTTGCGGTTATCGCTGCGGTCGTCACCCTTTCCTCCCTGACATAATTATTCTTACGGATTCACACGAAGCAGCCTCTGCCCCGGGGCTACTTCACAGACTCAATCTGCATAATCTGGGGCTGGTACCGGTCGTGATGGCGAACCCATGCCATGGCATGCGGCTGCATATTTTCTTCATCCCGGCCCTTCGCCGTGAGATCGAGCAAGTTGTAGGTTGGAATAAGGATGTCGAGCCCGCGCGCGTAGGTCGAATAAGTATGAAAGACTTCGCCGGCCTTGTTCTTGTAAAACACGCTCGCTCCGGGTCGTTCCTCCGAGGGAAAATTCACCATGGCATAGTTGTACTCCACCTTGCCTTTCGCCGCCTCCTCCTCCTTCGAGACAGAAACATGGTAATCGAAGTTGAAGTCGCTACCGTTCGACGAAACCCACTTAAACTTCCATCCCATGCGCTTCTTGAAGGCTTCGATTTCCGGCAATGTCGCACGGGAAATCGCCGCCAATGCCGTATCACGAGCGGCGAGATGCGCCAGCGTGCCGTCGAATCCATCGCTGATGTACGAGCAGCTTGGACAACCCTCTTTCCATCCGGGGCCGAACATGAAGTGATAGACAATCAGTTGACTGCGCCCGTTGAAAAGATCAGCCAGAGTTTCCTTGCCATTTGGACCATCGAAAACGTAGTTCTTCTCTACTTTTTCCCAGGGCAGCTCGTGCCGGCTTTGGGCAAGGTCATCGCGCAGCTTAGAGAACTCTTTTTCTTTGGCGAGGAGTTTCTTTCGCGCCGACACCCATTCCGCGGGCGCCACCACTTTCGCGTTCAGTTTCTTGGCCGTTGCTGGAATCGTCGTTGCAGCCATTGTCATTTCTCCTTTGCTTCAAGTTGTTTTTCTCGGTACGGAATATCTTCACAGCCAGCGCGCTTATCCCGCCGGTCGAAACCACACCGCCACAGAGCGTCCAAGCCGCGCTCGCAACACATACTGGACACATAACAACCTCCTGACCGGTTACTTCGAACGAGCTTCCGCACGTTGACCGATGCGCGCAAGAATGTGTCCCCAACCAGTCCCGACACGCTGCCGGTGCTCATCCTGAATCATTCCCATGGCCTTGTGATGAAATTTGATTAGAGTACCGCCGTCAACCTCACTCAGGCGGTACTGCACATTCGAGACAGCCGCGTATGACATGAACAGGGGGCCTGAGATTTCCAGAAGCGAGGGACGTTTAATGGCCTGAACGTGTCCCCAAAAATGTCCGTTGTTGTCGCCCAGGTCGCGGTACCATCGGCCGCCCGGCCACGCCTCCAGTTTCATCGGCATCTTTCCGCCTTCGGGCGTGTCGTTCTCCGGCCCGATTTGTTCGAGGATCGCTTCGAACGTCACATCAATCGGCGCTCGTACTAGCGTTTCTTTGGTTATGGTGAGTGTCATATTTTCAATTCCTGGGACGGTTGCGGTCATGCTCATTTTTTCTCCTCGCTTTCATAAGTCTACTTTTTGTCGAGTGCCTTGGCCTTTGCCTCGGCGCGTTCCTTAATGCGGTTCAACTGGTGGGTCCAGTACCGTTCGAACGTTTGTGTCCACTCATGCATCGGACGGATCGCGTCTGGATTAGTTCGGTAGAGCATGTGCCTCCCATTGCGACGCACCCTCACCAGCCCCACGCCACGCAGCACTTGAAGATGCTTCGAAACTGAAGGCTGTCGGAGTCCCAGGCTCGCGACTATGTCTCCCACGGCCCGCTCTTGCGGCGCCAGGTAATTGAGGATTTCTCGCCGACGCGGTTCGGCCACGGCATTGTATGCGTCCGAAGTCGTCGCGGCTCGTGCCATGACGATTACATTACATTCCCATATGGGAATATGTCAAGTATAAATTATTGAAAGCACCGCATGCGTGCACGTGATAATGAATACATCGCGATCTGCCCTACTAGGAAAGAGAAGAGCCGAGTGTGATTGATAAGAAAACCGCCTGACGAATCTTTGGCCTACTTTACGCCGGCACTTTTGCGCCCTTCATAACCGTCATGGCCCATGGACGGTGGCCGGGGCTGCCCATGGTCTTGGTCGTGATAATTTTTATAGCGTTAAGCATAGGCTTTTACTCTGCAGGGATCTGGGTGGCCATTGACCGTCCGGTTGAACTCGATAAGAAGTTCCCGATCGGCAGTAAGGAATTGCGGCGAAGAAAGAAAGCGTTCTTTGATTGGCTGGATTCTCAAGGAAGGCATTCAAAGTAAGTCGCTCAACCGCGGTGCTTCGTAGCGATCCCTTGCCGCCCCTCACCCGCACCTGTAGCATGTAAACATCAACAATTGTTAGGAGAACGTCATGGCGGTAGACACGTTGACATCGCCGGTGATTGTCGGAAGCTCATCCCGTCCGAAGATCTATAAGAACTTCATTGATGGCGAATGGGTTGAATCCGCAACTGGAGAAACTTTCGAGAACCGCAATCCCGCCGACAACCGCGACTTGGTGGGCATCTTCCAGAAGTCGGGGAAACCAGATACCGATGCCGCCGTCGAGGCCGCAAAAAACGCATTCACGAAGTGGCGATTAGTCCCGCCTCCGCGCCGTGCGGAAATCATCTACCGCGCTGCGGAAGTCCTGCTCGAACGCAAAGAAGAATACGCCCGCGACATGACCCGCGAGATGGGCAAAGTCCTCAAAGAAACTCGCGGTGACGTCCAGGAAGCCGTTGACACCGCATACTACATGGCCGGCGAAGGACGCCGCATGTTCGGCCCTACTACTCCGTCCGAATTGCCCAACAAATTTGCCATGGCAATTCGTCAGCCGCTCGGCGTCTGCGGGATGATTGCGCCGTGGAATTTTCCGATGGCAATCCCGTCCTGGAAACTTCTGCCCGCGCTGGTGTGCGGCAACACTTGCGTGATCAAGCCCGCGCAGGATACTCCGCTGTCAACGTTCAATCTGGTGCGCGCACTCGCTGACGCCGGACTTCCGAAGGGCGTGGTCAACATCGTCACCGGATTCGGCCCCGAAGCTGGCGCCCCGCTTTTGGACAATCCCGAAGTCCGGGCGATTTCCTTTACCGGATCGTCCGCCGTCGGACGTACCGTTGGCATCACCGCAGCGCAAACTTTCAAGCATTGTTCGCTCGAACTCGGCGGCAAGAACCCGATGATCGTGCTCGACGACGCCAATCTCGATCTCGCCATTGAAGGCGGATTATGGGGAGGTTTCGGCACCACCGGTCAGCGCTGTACGGCCACCAGCCGCATCATTGTGCAGAAAGGTGTTTATCATCATTTCGTTGATCGCTACGTGGAGCGCGCTCGCAAGTTAAAAGTCGGGAATGGATTGGACGAAACCAGCGAGATGGGCCCCGCCATCAACGAGGCCCAGATGAATCGCGACCTCCATTACATCGAAATCGGACGCGCCGAAGGCGCAAAAATCAAATGCGGCGGCAATCGCTTGACTCAAGGCGACTTCCAACACGGATGGTTCGTCGAGCCAACCGTATTCGTCGATGTTGATCCCAAGATGCGCATCGCGCGGGAAGAGATTTTCGGGCCCGTGGTTTCAATAATCCCATGTGAAGGCCTCGAAGATGCAATCAGCATTGCCAACAATGTTGACTACGGACTGTCGTCTTCGATCTACACCAAAGACGTAAATAAGGCCTTCGTCGCCATGCGCGATCTTTACGCCGGGATCACCTATATCAACGCTCCGACGATCGGCGCAGAAGTTCATCTTCCGTTCGGCGGCGTAAAATCCACGGGCAACGGCCATCGCGAAGGCGGAATCGGCGCCATTGATTTTTACAGCGAGTGGAAAGCCGTTTACGTGGATTATTCAGATCGATTACAGAGAGCACAAATAGATCGCGGAGAGTGAAGTCGTTGTTGAAAAATATTGTCATCCTGAGCGAAGTCCCGCGCCGCGCTTGCGCGGTAAGGGCAAGTCGAAGGACCTGCTGTTTTACTAACTGTAATTTCTTGCTAATGAAGATCAAAGGCCATCTATGCCACTAACCCAATCTCGTGAAATCTTAGCCGCCACCCGGCTCGACAATGTCCGCTATGCCATCCGCGATCTGGCTTCGGTAGCTGACGAAGTCATCAAGCAGGGACACAAAGTCCTGCCGCTAAATGTCGGCGATCCGCTGAACTTCGACTTCGAAACTCCAGCCCATGTTATCGAGGCGGCCTATAAAGCCATGCGTGATGGCAAGAACGGATACGCGCCTTCGCCCGGACTTCCGTCGGCGTTGGAAGCTATTCGCAGCGAAGCGGTCCGCAAGGGAATCACTACGGTTCAAGATGTTTTCGTGACCTCAGGCGCGAGCGAAGCCGTAGACGTATGCCTGACGGCGCTGTTGAACCCTGGTGAAGACATTCTGACCCCATGTCCGGATTATCCTCTCTATTCGGCTGTTCTCTGCAAACTGGAAATCGGTCTCAACACGTACTTCCTGAACGAAGATGATGCATGGCAGCCCGAACTCGACGATATCAAGCGTAGAATCACACCGCGCACTCGCGGAATTGTCATCATCAATCCGAATAATCCGACCGGATCTGTTTGCTCGAGAAAAATGCTGGAGCAAATCGCCGAACTCGCGCGCCAACACAATCTCGTAATTTTCTCCGACGAAATTTACGACAAACTGATGCTCGACGACGACGAGCACATCTCCATGGCAGCCGTCGCCCCCGACGTTCCGGTAGTAACGTTCGGCGGCCTTTCCAAAAATTATCTCGTTCCTGGATGGCGCGTCGGTTGGGGAATAGTCAGCGGAAATGCCGCCGCCGTGAAGCCTTACACGGAAGGTGTCCACCGGTTGCTACGGGCTCGGCTGTGTGCAAATCATCCCGAGCAATTCGCAATTCCCGCCGCATTGAATGGGCCGCACGATCACCTGGTCGAATTTTGCGATAAACTGCGCACGCGCCGTAATCTCACCGTCCAATCCTGCAATTCGATTCCTGGAATAAGCTGCGTCGCGCCACGAGGTGCGTTCTACGCGTTCCCTAAACTGGAAATTCCGGAGGGCGACGAGGTCTTCGTCAAAGAATTAATTCGCAAGAAACATGTGATGGTCGTCCACGGGTCCGGCTTCGGTCAGAAGCCGGGCACACAACATTTCCGAATCGTTTTCCTGCCCGACGAAAAAACTTTGGCAAAAGCATATGAGGCGATCGCGGAATTAATGCGGGAACGCTATCAATGAATCTCGAGACCGGCGCTTCCACGATTCATTCGCCGGCCCTCACTGCTGCTTCCTTCAGCGTCCCTGATTCTCCCCCCTACGCAGCCGCAAGACGGCATCCCGGGCGATTCAATCGCGAATTTGATTTCCTTCTTCTGTGTGCCGCAAGCAATAACGGCTCGCGAACCCAAGATATTCGCGAATCTGTCGGCAATGATTTGAATTGGCAAACCCTGTTACGGATTGCCGAACACCATCGCCTCATTCCTCAGGTTTACAACGCTCTCCGCAGTGTTGCTGATCTTGTTCCTCGTGAACCTTTGGAGAAACTTCATGATCGCTATCAAGACAATGCCCGCCAAACGTTACGCCTGACCCGTGATTTGATTCAAGCGCTGAAACATTTTGAAACTCGCCGAATCCCCGTGCTCGCCTACAAAGGACCCGCCCTCGCGACCATCCTTAACCGGGATTTCACGGGGCGCCAATTTGCCGATATTGATCTTCTGGTCCATCCCTCAGCTGTGCAGAAGAGTAAAGCCGCACTCGCTGACCTGGGATACACACCACAATGTTCACCGACAGATCGTCAGCAAGAAAGTCTTATTCATTCCGGATACGAGTATGCGTTCGACCTGCCAGACGCACAGAATGTCATGGAACTCAAATGGCGCGTGCTTCCCCGCTTTTACTCCATTGATTTCGATGTCGCCGGATTCTTTTCCAGGGCAATCACGATTGACGTCAGCGGCCATCCGGTCCGGACCCTATGCCCGGACGATTTGCTCCTGGTATTGTGCGTCCATGCCGCCAAACACGCATGGTCAGAATTGTCGCTCTTATGGGATATCTCTCAGCTTATCCAATCGAAGCCAATAAATTGGGAGAGCGTGTACAAACAGGCAGATCAGCTAGGAATCCGCCGGATACTGGATGTGAATCTTGCTCTTGTTCGAATCCTGCTCGGAAATCCATTCCCGTCGGCGAATTCGAAGACGTTGGTCACCAAATCCGCAGTCCGCAACTTAAATTCCCAAATTTTGGCTATCATTCGCGAGAGCGAGCAAGTGGATACCGAGTCAGTCTCTTATTTTCGCCTGCTGCTCAAACTCAGGGAGCGTAGGCAAGATCGCGCCCGATTCTTATGGCGACTATTAGTGACTCCAAGCGCGGGTGAATGGTCTGTCGTGTCCCTGCCGGCGTGGCTTTTTCCGTTCTACCAAGTGGTGAGAATGTTCCGGCTAGCGGCAAGGCTGATCCGGATACCAGCAACCGGACGGGTGCGGGCGGAGAAAACAAGCGCCAACACTGCTTGACTTGAAAAATCCAACCTAAGATTTCCATTCGTTTAAATTCAGAAAAGCCTCCAGATTTTATTTGCGCCTGGTCCCTCCACATAGATACTTGATCGCTACATTGAGTTTCGCGCACACCTACACGCTTAACCTTATTGGTGCGCTAAGGCTCGTGCTGTAATGTGCTCTCCGACGAGGCTTCAGAAATTCCGAGCTTTGTTACCGGCCGGATGCGCGAGTCAAGCCTATTGGCACCGGAGAGTTTTGATCGCACTGGCAGCGCCGTCAGTGACTTCTATGGAGAACGGAGAAAGTCAACATGGGTACTATACTTCTGATCGTTTTAATCCTGCTTCTCGTTGGCGCTTTGCCAACCTGGCCATATAGCACCGGCTGGGGATACTACCCAAGCGGCGGTTTGGGGCTCGTTGTGGTTATTTTGCTCATCCTGGTTCTGATGGGGCGTATCTAAAACACTTGGCTATCGTCACACCACCCCCCAATGCACCGGGCCGACTGCCGTGCCTTAGCTTAGAAAGGATTCTATGAGCGATACATCACAAAAGAATAGCAACAAGGGACAATTTATTTCCGATCTCGAAGCCATTCGCAAGCGGGCGCGGCAGCACATTGAAGATGGAGCCGTTACAGAAAGCTATCGCGCTGACCGGAAGACCGTAGTGCGTGTACTAAATGATGCTCTGGCGACTGAACTCGTTTGCGTGCTTCGATACAAAAGGCACCATTACATGGCGTCCGGTATTCACGCCCAGGCCGTGGCCGAAGAATTCCTCGAACATGCGCGGGAGGAGCAGGAACACGCCGACAAAATTGCAGAGAGGATTACACAACTGGACGGAGAACCCGATTTCAATCCGGCTACCCTGGTATCTCGCAGCCATTCCCAGTATGTGGAAGGCACCAGTTTGGTGGATATGATTCAGGAAGATCTGGTTGCGGAACGGATCGCGATTGAATCCTATAGCGAGATCATTCGCTACCTCGGAGATAAGGATCCAACCAGCCGTCGGGTGATGGAAGAAATTCTCGCGAAAGAGGAAGAGCACGCTGAGGATATGAAAACATTGATTGAAACGATTTCTCACTTTGAAAAACAGTTTGAACGGAAAAAAGCGAGCTGAGTTTCCCGCCCCGTCCGGGGTTTACCCCTACGGCATTTTCAGTTAAAAAACCCGGACCAGAGCCTGACGCTCTGGTCTTTTTTTTCGATTCAGCATTTCTTGCGAAAATCCACATCGCCAGTTTGCACTAGAACGTGTAAATCAAATCAAATTGCAACCGGTTGAGATACGGCTCCGGTTGGCCGGCCGCGGTAATGGTCGTCCCCTTGTTTGCGGTGCTCCAGGTATTGAACAAGGCCGCATTGTTTTCTAAATTGGTATTCAGGGTCCGGCCGTGCCACCAACTGAAGCTCGCCACCGTATTGGGATGCAATTTCCATAAGACATAAAAACGGTTCTGGATAATATTGGTCGGAGCGCGTTGGTCGCTTTCTACAAACGACGCAATTGCAGCGTCCTGCTCTTCGCGGTACCAGGCATATCCGAATTGAACGTCATTTTTATTCTTGGTTTGTCCCAGGCTGAAATCTGCTCCGTACTCCTTGTTTTGACTGCCCAAGTTGGCCTGCACGGTACCTTTGGAGTTTAAAGGATGAGCTTCAGCATCCAGATTCTCTTCGAACTCAACCAGCAGATTTAGCGGCAGCCGTTTCGCAGGGGTTTGAATCTGGTTGTTGAGAATGAAATCTGCATAGTTATATCCGGAATAGAAATGCGGTACTCCCTTCGAATCCACAAATGTTGCATTCGTCAGGCCGTTTGGAGCGAACACGCATGGCGAATAAGCAGGAAAGCCCAATCCCTTCGCGCAACCTTGACCTTCTCCAGATGTCGGAAACGGTCCGAATGTGGTGGCGCTGCTCGAACCGGTCACGCCTGTCGTTGTCGCCTGGGTCGCGAACGCGCTTTCTTGCAATATCGCGTCGGGACGGTTCCACTTTAAGCTCAGGAACGAAGGCGTCGTCGTCCACGGGCCAAGTTGGAACCTAGCTGATATTTGTCCGCCAACCGCATAGGAGTCTTGAGCTGCCGTACTCTCGTTGTACAGCAACTCTATTCCTTGTACCGTAAAGTTTTTAAGCGCGCCGCCAAAGTCGAATGAGAATTTTTCGTTGAAGCCCTCCGGATTCAAATCCGGATCGAATGTCGCCGAAGTGCGTTGCCACGTGTAAGCAAACTTTCCGCCGGTAAGCGATATCCACCTGTGGGCAACCGGATTGAATGTGACGAATGCGCGATCCAGCGCTATCGTTTTTCGATCAAAAACATTGGTCAATGTTTCATTGGTAGATGTAGGGTCGCCCAAAGAGCCTGTCGCTACAGCAATACCGCCGACAAAGTCTTCATTGAGCTGGCCGTCGAGGCCGATACGAGCTCGAATTCGTGCCCGATTTCGATCGGGTAAAGTGTTTTGATCGTAGCTTTCTCCTCGAACTCGAACATCGCCGCTCAGGCGAAAGCGCCCGGCAATCGCCTCGAGCGCAGTGAGTTGTGTGGCTTCATTGCTGGTCTGGGTCTGCACTATGCCAAGAGCGGTGGTAGCCTGGGCGGCATTGGTTGAGGCCTGGTTGGCAACTGCCTGCGCGTCTGCGGCGGATTGTTGTGCTTGGGCGGCAGCCTTCTGCGCCTGGTCCGCGCCGTTCTGAAGATTTTGAGCAGCGGCACTGGCCCGTTGCGTTGCCTCCACGAACTGCTGAAGCTGTGTGCGCAACTCATCAACTTGCTGACCTTGTTGGTTAATCTGCTGTTGCTGCGCTTGCACGACTTCTTTCAGTTGTTGCACCTCAAGCTCAGCGGCAGAAGGCAGAGATTTTTTCTTCGCCGCGTGGGTTTCGCTGTGGGACGCATTCACCGTATCTTGCGAAAGCGCGTTGGCGCACATTGCTATCGCAATTATCACGATAGATATAGTAGAGATTATAGAGTAACTTTTTCGAATTCGCATTGTAGTAGTACGCTCCTATTGTTAGCAGGATGAAAGCGAGGAACTAGGCTGGCGCCAATCCCCACTTGTGCTGGATTTTGCGCTCCACGGCCTTAAATACAAGGCCATCCACGATATACCCAATACCGATGATCAAAATCATCACGGCAAGCACCTGGCTCATATCATTCAAATCCCGGCCCATCATGAGCAACTGTCCGAGGCCAAGACTCACAAAAATCATTTCTCCGGAAATGAGGGAACGCCAGGCGAAAGCCCATCCCTGCTTAAGCCCGGAGACAATGTAAGGAAGGCTCGCGGGGAGCAACACATGCCAAAAGAGCTGGAACCCCCGCGCTCCTAAATTCCGGCCCGCCATTCCGTATATTTTCGGCATTTGTTGTCGGCCCGTTTCCATAGCGATGGTCACGGACAAGAGAGATCCCATAACCACGACAAATATGATCGCTTTTTCGCTGAGCCCAAACCACAGGACTGCCAAAGGCAGCCAGCATATGCTGGGCAAACTCTGCAAGCTTACGAGCAGGCCACCGACGGTTTCTTCTAGAAATTTATTGCTGGCCACTCCAAGACCCAGAGTCATTCCCAGTCCCACGGAAAGTGCATATCCAATCAACATTCTTCTCATGCTCACGATAATCGCGATCCAGAAGCTGTGGTCGGCGAAACCCGACCATAGCGCCTGAAGAACCCCTTGGGGTGTTGGGAATACATACGGCGGCCACACTTTGAGTTGGGCCAGCAATGCCCAGATTGCGGCAAGCGCCACATAAAAAGCAGCCTGTCTAGCGAGCCGGTTCATAGTCGTACTGTTCCTCCAATGACTTCATAGTCTCGGCGCGCAATTCGTCGAGAATCTCGCGTGCACTTTTCGCAACGGTTGCATCCTCAAGATGACGTGGCCTCGGCAAGCCAATAGGAAACTCCCTTTTAATGCGACCGGGACGGAACGTGAACAATGCGACCCGGTCTCCAAGGCGCACGGCTTCGCGCACATTATGGGTGACGAAAATAATTGTTTTCCCAGTTTCTGCCCAAATCCGCTCCAATTCGTCGTGCAGCAGATCGCGGGTCTGAGCGTCGAGTGCGGCGAATGGTTCGTCCATCAGCAAGACCTCGGGCTCGGTGGCAAGAGCCCGTGCCAGTGCGACCCGCTGCCGCATGCCACCAGAAAGCTGGTGGATATAGCTATCCTTAAATTGTGAAAGATGCACCAGCCGCAGGTAATATTGAATTTTTTCGCGGCGTTCAGATTTTGGGATTCCTTTCATCTTCATTCCAAATTCCACATTCTGTCCCACCGTGAGCCAGGGGAATAAACCCAGCTCTTGGAAAATCAAGATACGGTTGGTTCCCGGGCCGTCCACCGTAGCGCCATCAATCCGAATTCGACCAGACGTCGCCTTTTGATGTCCCGCAATTAAATGCAGCAGAGTTGATTTCCCACAGCCCGATGGCCCCACAATGCAAAGAAATTCCCCTTGATGTACATCCATCTGGATATTTTCCAGCGCGAGCAACTGCGAGCCATCATTGGTCTTGTATTCCAGGG
>DASYGR010000343.1:0-18301 GCA_035999525.1 Terriglobales bacterium | reverse complement strand
GGTCGCTGAAAGTCAGCTTGTGTTCCATATCCCGCAACTTGAAGGACATTTTCCGCATAGCGATTTCCGTATGCTTGAGATCCTTGCCGGTTTGAATTGCGGCCTCGCTGGCCTTGTCGGAATAAGTGACCACGTCAGCGACCGCGGCGCGCGCTTTTTCTACGTTGTCTTCTGAATACAATTGATCCGCCAATTTTAATTCGCGTTCGGCGATATTCGTGTATAGGCCCGGCTGCTGCCCGATAGGGGCAGTTTGGGCGCGATTGATGAGGTGGGAAACCTCATCATCCTGGTCCGCTTTGGCGCCCAATGACGGCACCGACATGGCGACAAGCAATATGCCTATTGTGATCCGTAGATGCATGACGATTGCGGTTTATCTTTTCGGCTCGATCGCCTTTAGACGCTGGCGAGCTTGCCACTCCTGATCCGGAAATTGTCCGTTCGCAACCTCCAGGAACTTATGATAGTTCAAAACCGCCTGTTTCCTGTCACGCAGGTGGTCGTAAGCCGTAGCACGCAAAAAGTATGAGATCGGAATTTCCGGAAGGAATTTGGCGCGGGCGTCGGCGGCTTTAATCGCAAGGTCATAGTTTTTGTTTTCGTTGGCCGCAACCGCTAGATCGCCGTAAGCCGCGCCAAACTCTGGCTTTAAGCGCACGGCCTCCATGAATTCCTGCTGAGCTTCGGGGAACTTGCGCTCTTTCAGCAAAGCTTTTCCAAGCATGTCGTGCACTTCCGGATCCCCCGGAGTCTTCTCCAGGAGCGACCGGTAAGCCCCCTCTGCTTTGTCGTATTTTCCAGAATCCGCATAAATATCTGCGAGATCTCGTTGCGCGGCGCTATCGCCCGGAGCGAACTTCAGTCCGGTCTCCAGTTCCGCAATCGCGTCATCTTTCTTTCCTTCTACTGCCAGAATTCTTCCCAGCTGATTATGAATCACTCCATCATTCGGATGGAGCGTGGCCAGCTTGCGTAACATCTCTTCGGCTTGCGGAAGTTGGTGTCCCCGCATATACGCGTTGGCAAGGCCGGTCATCGCGTCCGTGGATTTTGCGTCCAAACCGAGTGCCTGCCTGTATTCCTTCGCCGCATCTTCAAACCGGCCCTGCTTCTCGAGCAACTGCCCTGCGGAAAGATGAGGTTCCAGGTTGGTTGGTTGGAGAATTGCTGCTTGGCGATAAGCTTCAAGGGCCTCGTCCGGCTTCGTTGTTTCAATTACGTGCGCCAGTGAGAGCCAGGCACGGGCTTGTCCTTCTTCTATGTGAGCTGGGGGCTTCAGTTTGGTGGCTGCCCGAAGAAACTGCTCTGCGTCCGGATTCCGCGACTGTGCAAGCGTCAGGCCGAGATTCAGATTCGATTCGAACACATCAGGATTCGCCGCCACCGATTTTCGATAGGCAGCAATGGACTCATCCGTTTTACCTTGCGCGTGGAAAGTGAATCCGAGATCAAACCATGCCTGGTAGTTGTCCGGGCTTTCCAAAACAATTTTTTGCAGGAGGGCCACCGCGGTCGTGTAGTCATGCTTCTCGATCGCGTTTTCAGCCTGGGTAAGTTGTACCGAAGAATTCTGCTCCACCGTGCGGTGATGGGTGACCGTCGTCTTTGTTTGCCCGACCGCGATTCCTGCCAGCAGAATCACTGTCAATATATCTGATAGAGAAACACGTGTCGGTCGCGTCATGTAGGCGCAAAAAGAAAAGTATTTATCTGACTTGGGTGGAACGCCGCCCTTCAATAAGCAATCTGAAGATCGCTCAAGCCGACTGGTTGGCACTCGGTTTGTTTCCATTGAGTACATGCGCCAAATAGTGCCCAGTATGTGAAGCGGGCAATGCCGCGATCATCTCCGGGGGACCGGCTCCTACAACGTAGCCGCCGCGATCTCCGCCTTCAGGTCCAAGATCAATAACCCAATCCGCGGTCTTGATCACTTCAAGGTTGTGTTCAATTACGAGAACTGAACCGCCCGCATCTATTAAACGCCGGAATGCCGAGAGTAGCTTGCTTACATCATCGAAATGCAGTCCAGTAGTCGGCTCGTCAAAAATATAAAGCACCCGCAATCGCCGTTTGCCCGGAAGGCCTGCGGGACGCCCAATCCCACGCGCCGCCGGCTGCAAATGTGCCGCTAGCTTCATGCGCTGCGCTTCTCCTCCCGACAGGGTTGTAGCTGACTGACCCAAACGCAAATATCCGAGGCCCACTTCTTCCGGTACGCGTAACTTGTCCACAATCTTTGGAACGCCGCCAAAGAATTGCAACGCCTCTTTGACCGTAAGGTTCAAGACCTCATGGATATTTTTCCCGCGATAACGAACTTCCAAAACCTGCGGCTTATAGCGCGTGCCTTTACACTCCTCGCAAACCAGTTCAACATCTGCCAAAAACTGCATTTCGACCGTTACCGTGCCATCACCCTGACACACTTCGCAACGGCCGCCCGCGATATTGAAAGAAAAATGTCCCGGCGTGAATCCGCGTTTGTGAGCTTCGGGAAGGGAAGCGAACAAATCCCGAATGGCATCGAAGGCTTTAATGTACGTCACCGGATTCGATCGCGGGGTGCGCCCGATCGGAGATTGATCCACAAGCACAACTTCGTCTACGAATTCATCGCCTTCCAAACGATCCCATCCAGCCACGTCAGGGAGAATTCCATTCGCCTGCCCCTTCGCCGCAGCCAACGCCTTGTATAGAACATCATGCAACAGAGTGGACTTGCCAGACCCGGACACGCCCGTTAGGGCTACCAACATTCCCAAAGGAATCGTGATGTCCAGGTTCTTCAGGTTGTGAGTTCGCGCGCCATACAACTTAATTTCTTCACGCCCGGCCTTTCGTCTTGTCCCCGGAACTGGAATTTTCAACTCATGTGAGAGATAGCGTCCGGTTAACGATCCCGGAACGTTCTGTATCTCGTCGTAAGTGCCCGATGCAATGACCTTGCCTCCGTGTTCGCCCGCACCGGGCCCAAGATCGAGGATCGTATCCGACGCCCGCATGACATCCGGATCATGCTCAACCACAAGAATCGTATTCCCCAGATCGCGCAGGCCGTGCAGGATGTTTATGAGACGATGCGTGTCGCGGCTGTGAAGTCCAATCGAAGGCTCGTCAAGCACATAAAGCGTTCCGACCAACCGCGATCCCAGAGAAGTGGCCAGCTGGATTCGTTGTGCCTCTCCGCCCGAAAGCGTCGAAGACAGCCGGTCCAGCGTGAGGTATTCCAACCCGACATCCTTAAGAAATCTCAGCCGCTCGCGGATTTCCTCAAGCAATCTTTCCGCGATTCCGGCTTCCTGTGCAGTTAACTGAAGGTGATCAACAAATTGCGCAGCCTGCTCAATGGTCATGCAACAAAGTTGGCAGATATTCTTGCCGTTAATCTTCACCTGCCGTGCCTCGGTGCGAAGGCGAGTCCCTTCGCAGTCTGAACACAGAGAGTATCCCCTATAGCGGCTGAGAAACACCCGCACGTGCAACTTGTATTTCTTGCGCTCCAGGTGCTTGAAAAAACCGCGGATTCCGGGAAACGTTCCGTCGCCCTCCATGACCATTTTTTGCTGCGCAGCTTCCAGTTCCGCCCACGGCACATTCAGCGGAACGTTCACTTGACGCGCAAATCGTTTTAGATCGGTGAAAAGCGCTTTGTACTTGGGCTTGGTCCAGGGTTCGATGGCACCCTCATTCAGCGTCTTCGAAGTGTCCGGAATTACCAGGCCGAGATCGAAGTCAATGGTATTTCCAAATCCCTGACATCGCGGACAAGCGCCAAACGGGTTATTAAATGAAAATAAATGCGGTTCTGGCTCGTCATACCGGATGTTGCACTGTTTACATTCAAATCTCTGTGAGAACCGGAGGTGCCCCACCGGTTTTTCATCCCGCGGAGCAGTTTCAAAGATAACTTCTCCGGCCTCCCGATAGCAGCTTTCCACGGCGTCCACAATCCGCGTCCGCGCATCCGGCGATATCACCAGGCGATCTACAAGCAGGAACACCGGCTCGGCAAAGTTAACTTCCAGAAGCGATTCGGGAGATGAAAATTCGAATATCCTACCGTTCTGATAAAGACGATTGAACCCTCTCTGACGAACTTCAAAGAGCTGGGCTTTGAGCAGATCGCTATGCGGACTTGAGGCCACAGCCTTTTTCTTTCCGCTGCCGGCCTTCTTCTTTTCCGGCTGAGGCGCGTCGGATACACGCAGCGGATAAAGAACATTCAGCCGGGTCCCTTCGGGCATGGACAAAACTGCCGACGCCACTTCATCCACGGTATCTTTCTTTACTTCGGCCCCGCACCGTAGACAGTACGTCCGGCCAATCCGCGCGTAGAGCAAACGCAGGTAGTCGTAAATCTCGGTTGCGGTGCCGACGGTTGATCTCGGATTGCGCGTGGAATTTTTCTGCCGGATCGCAACCGCGGGGGCTATGCCATCAATTACATCAACGTCTGGTTTCTCGATGCGTTCCAGAAACTGCCGCGCGTATGCCGACAACGACTCCACATATCGCCGCTGTCCCTCGGCGTAAATCGTGTCAAACGCGAGCGACGATTTCCCTGAGCCTGAAACTCCGGTGACAACCGTCAATGCATTGTGCGGGATCTCAAAATCTATGTTTTTAAGATTGTGAACTCGCGCACCGCGAACAATGATGGTTTCCGTGGACATTAATGAAAAGTCATCTCTCGGCCCGGTTTCGCGATGAATTCCAATTCACAAGCCTTACAGGGGTCCTCGAACGGGGATGAAGAACCCTCTATTATAAGGGATCGCAGTTCCACAGAAATTCCACGAGCAGTATCCGAAACTGGGCAAGTTGTTGTTCTTCGACCCTACCAACGACATGATGCCTTTCGGGCAAATCGGTGGATATCTTCAGGCAAATTATGGCCTTCTAGTCACTCCGAACGGCGGAGACCTTGTTGAACTGCCGGAGGAATCGCCAGCTCTGAATAGCGTGCAGCGCACCGCGACTCTGCGACTCGACGCCACCGGCAGATTGGTGGGCGATGTGAGGGAGGTACGCCTCGGCGACCGAGCCTCAGCTGAGCGCTGGGCTCTGCACACCGTCACCAACGACAAAGACAAGATCAAACCGATTGAGAGAACGCTGGCGGGGTCGCTTTCCAATTTTCACATTACCAAGGCCAGTATTGTCAATCTCAACCGTACGAATGAGCCATTCGGTTTCGACTATTCGTTCGAAGCGGACAACTACGCCAAGAGCGCCGGTGACCTGCTTCTTTTACGATTACGCGCGATCGGAATTAAATCCAGTGCGCTTCTCGAGACCAAAGATCCCCGCATGTTTCCGGTCGAATTTGAAGGTCCATCTCGCGATACGGATACATTTGAAATCACCCTGCCTCCGGGTTATACCGTGGATGATTTGCCTCCGCCGGTTGATGCGAACTATAGCTTCGCGACTTATCATGCCAAGAGCGAAGTGAGTGGAAATGTGATTCGCTATACTCGAACCTTCGAGGTGAAAGAACTGAGCGTCCCGGTTAGCAAAGCCGACGACCTGAAGAAGTTGTACCGAATCATTGCCACCGACGAGCGGAATACGGCAGTATTAAAGCCCGTTGGAAAATAGCCAGCGTCAAGGAAATGCTGCGTCTAAGCTTTTCCACCGATTCTTTTTCCTGCGAACCTTTCTTTCCCTGTTAGAATCTTAAAAATCCAATCCCCGGAGTAATAATGCAAGCCATTCTTGCGCTGGAAGACGGCAGAATCTTCCGAGGCAAAGGCTACGGAGCAAAAGGCGAGTGTTACGGCGAAGTCGTTTTTAATACTTCCATCACCGGTTACCAGGAAATTTTCACCGACCCTTCCTACGCTGGACAAATCGTAGTCCTCACCAATCCCGAAATCGGCAATTACGGCACCAACTCCGAAGACAACGAAGCGACCCGTCCTTATATAGAAGGGCTGATCGTGCGCGAATTTTCGCGCGTCAGCTCCAACTGGCGTTCGCAGCAGGTTGCCGAAGAATATCTGGAGCAGTTCAAGATTCCAGTTCTCGGCGATATTGATACCAGAGCGCTGGTCCGGCATTTGCGCGACAACGGGGTCATGCGTGGCGTCGTTTCGACGCTCGAATCTGACGCGGACAAGCTAATTGCGAAGGCACGCGCTATCCCCAAGATGGATGGGACCGATCTCGCCAAAGTAGTCAGCACAAGCAAGACTTACGTTTGGGAGACCGGCGAGCGTTCACATCTTCCCGATGAAGTCGTCGGATTCAAAGATGAGCCGGAACGGTTTCACGTCGTCGCATACGACTACGGAATTAAGCACAACATTCTTCGCAAACTTCGCGGCGAGTGTTGCAAAGTGACGGTTGTTCCCGCAGAAACGCCCGCAGAAGACGTCCTGGCATTGAAACCCGATGGTGTGTTTTTGTCGAATGGCCCTGGCGATCCCGAACCGTGTACCTACGCCGTGGACAACATTCGCCGTTTGATGGGACGCCAGCCGATCTTCGGAATCTGCTTGGGACATCAGCTTACCGGCATCGCGCTCGGCGGCAAGACTTTCAAGTTAAAGTTTGGACACCACGGTGGGAATCATCCGGTAAAACAACTCCATACTGGAAAGATCGAAATCACTGCCCACAATCACAATTTCGCGGTTGATCCCGATTCGCTGCCGCAAAGCGAAGTCGAACTAACGCACATGGACCTCAACGACAACACGCTGGAAGGCATGCGCCATCGGAATCTGCCACTATTCACGGTCCAATATCATCCCGAGGCATCGCCAGGTCCGCATGACTCGCACTACCTGTTCAAAGATTTCGTGAAGATGATGGAGGAGTGGAAACGGTGAGGCCGGAAAGCAGTTCCCTCCACTCGCCAGTTGATTGCTTCGCAATCAACTGGCTCTGTCGGGATGACAGAGAGTATTGATGGTGAAATATGGTTTTCAATTCCAATTAATAACTGTCATCCCGAGCGAAGGAGATCGTTCGCTGGCAAACGATCTCCACAGTCGAGGGACCTGCTTCTATGAAGCGGAATAATTACAGCGTTTATATGGTCGCCAGCAAATCCCGAGCGCTTTATATCGGAGTGACCAACAATTTAGAGCGACGAATGTTCGAACACAAGAATGACCTGGTCAACGGCTTCAGCAAGCAATACAAATGTCATCGTTTGGTCTACTACGAGGCGTTCGATGATGTGAAGAAAGCAATTGACCGAGAAAAACAGTTGAACCGATGGAACCGGGAGAAGAAGGACTTTCTGATTGAACGACTGAACCCTACATGGGAAGATTTGGCAGCAGACTGGTTTACACGGCATCGTTATCAGCCGGAGAAGCAGGTCCCTCCACTCGCCAGTTAATTTGCTGCGCAATTTAACTGACTCGGTCGGGATGACAGAGTTGGTCGCGGGTTAACATTTGAGAACAGAACATAAATATGTCATCCCGACCGGAGAGAAGCGGAGCGGAGGGACCTGCTTTACGAAAAGTCATCACCACGCCTCGCGCAAAATGGGAACGCGTATGAAAAGATTCGTCACGATCTTCGGACTTGCGTTGTTGCTCACCGCCTGCTCCAAGACGCCCAGCGAGGCTGGCCTGACCCGGCAGGGAATCACGGTCTGCGGAACTCTGACCGACGAGAATCATCAGCCGGTGGCAAACGCGTTCATCGAACTGCACCATTCCGCGAAAGATCCGACGGTCATACAAAGCCGCTACCAGGTTGGACGAACAGATGACAAAGGCCAGTTCGCAGTTCAGGGAATCACACAAGGCCAGTACTGGATGGCCGTCGTGCCCAAGGGATCATGCAATCCCAAATCAAAAGATGAAAATGAATCGCGCCGCGTAGATGTAGATGTTCCCAATGGAACTCCCGGTCCGCAATGCAAGACGCAGTGGCAAGTCGTGCAGGATGCATCCTGCAAAGTGACGGTACAGTGAAATCGGGTCTTTCGATTGGGATGGTTGTTTTAGTCGCGGTAGTCGTTGCCGCACAATCCATCACCATTAATCTGGCTCATGGAAGTGAAAATGAGCAACAGACAAAGGTGGAACTGCAGAAGCTTATGACGGCGTACAACTTGACGAAATACACTTTTACCAACACGGTGATCATTGACGAGCGGGCTATTCCGCACAGTCACCCAGTACTCACTTTGCACACCCGTCATCTGAATTCCGACGATCAATTGCTTTCTACGTACGTCCACGAACAACTGCATTGGTATCTCGACGCGCATAAAAGCCAAACGGGCGCAGCAGAAGACGATTTGCGGGAAATGTATCCGAAAGTACCGGTTGGATATCCCGACGGCGCTAACGATGAGGAAAGCACATATCTTCATTTGATTGACTGCTATTTGGAGATGGAAGCTGATCGCGACTTGATGGGCCGCGATCGCGCGTTAGCAGTCATGAATTTTTGGGCAGGGGATCATTACCGCTGGGTCTACAAGACGGTGATGAAAGACGAGTCGACTATTGCAGCCGTTATCGATAAAGAACACTTGAGAATAAACTGAATGCCAAAACGCGCTGACATCTCGAAACTTCTCATTCTCGGAGTCGGCTGCGTTGCCGCCGCTGGAACGGGCTGGATAGCTGCGGCAAGTGTTGCCTCAGCTGAATGCGTGACAGTAACAACGGAAACGAACTATGAACCTTCTTTCGCGCATGTTCGGATTGTCACGTCGCGAGGAGGAAAACCGCTGCCGGATGTAAAGATCGATCTCCAAACTGGCAAACACAGACACCTTCTTGTCACGAATGCCCAAGGCATCCTTTTTCTCCCAAAGCTACGGCCTGGAAAGCAATGCATGGGTGCTACTGCATTCGACAATGCTAGAGCGCAGTTGTGCATAGACGTCTCGTCGAAAATAAAAGATAGGCGTAGCTCATTCTCAATTGAATTGCCTCCAAGCCTAACTATGCAGGAAATGGTGAAGGCGGAGAAAATGCCCGTTCAAGATCGCGTGCAGGCCTTTATGGGAATTGTGCAGGATGTCTCGGGTGCCGTGGCGGCAGGCACGAAGATCCAGATATTGCCCGAGGGATCAAAGGATGAAACCAACGCGACTCGAATTGAGGCGGATCCCGCCGGACATTTTTCTGCGCCTCTGCCAGACGGAGTGTACGTGGCGTTTTTTCAATCATCTGGATTCGTCACTAAAACGGAAGTCTTTGAGGTCGGAAAGAAATTCGAGCAGAAAGGTCTTCGAATTTCTCTCAAATTAGGCGGTTGCTAATGCTCAAGTTTCTGAGACAACAAAACTGAATGCCAAAACGAACTGACATTTCGAAAATTCTCATCCTCGGCTCAGGACCGATCATTATCGGCCAGTCGGCGGAATTCGATTATTCCGGGACGCAGGCTTGCAAAGCTCTCAAGTCTGAGGGGTTCGAAGTGGTGTTGGCGAATTCCAATCCGGCTACTATCATGACCGATCCCGAAGTCGCCGACAGAACCTATATCGAGCCGCTCACCAAAGAATATCTGGAAGAGATTATTCGGGTGGAGCGAGAACTTTCTCCCAGCGCCGGTTTTGCAATCCTTCCGACCGTTGGCGGACAAACCGCGCTCAACCTCGCCATCGAACTTGCAGACAGCGGCATCCTCGAGAAATTCAACGTCACCCTAATCGGCGCGCAGATCAGCGCCATCAAGAAGGCGGAAGACCGTCTCTACTTCAAAGACGCGATGCAGAAAATCGGTCTCGACGTGCCGAAGTCCGCATTGGTCAGCAATCTTAAAGATGGGCTCGAATTCGCCGGAAAGATCGGCTTCCCCGTCATTGTACGACCGTCGTTTACGCTCGGCGGTAGCGGTGGCGGCATTGCCTACAACCGCGAAGAGTTGCTGGAAGTGCTGGCTCGCGGACTCGATTTCTCGCCAGTACACGAAGCTTTGATCGAAGAGTCTGTCCTGGGCTGGAAAGAGTTCGAACTGGAAGTAATGCGCGACGTGAAAGACAACGTCATCATCATCTGTTCGATCGAGAATTTCGATCCCATGGGCGTGCACACCGGCGACTCGATCACGGTGGCTCCCGCACAAACGCTTACCGACCGCGAGTATCAGGCTATGCGCGATGCTTCGATCGCCGTGATTCGCGAAATTGGTGTAGAGACTGGCGGTTCGAACATTCAATTCGGCGTGCATCCTGGCACGGGACGCATGGTCGTCATTGAAATGAATCCACGGGTTTCGCGCTCTTCCGCGCTTGCATCCAAGGCAACGGGATTTCCGATTGCCAAAATTGCCGCCAAACTAGCGGTCGGCTACACGCTGGATGAAATTCCCAATGACATCACCCGCAAGACTCCGTCGTGCTTCGAACCCACTTTGGATTATGTGGTAGTAAAGATTCCCAAATGGCAGTTCGAGAAATTTCCCGGCGCAGACGAAAGCCTCGGTCCCCAGATGAAGTCCGTCGGCGAAGTAATGGCGATTGGACGCACTTTCAAAGAGGCCCTGCTGAAGGGCGTTCGCGCGCTCGATACCGGCAAAAAAGTGGGATCGGAGAAAATCGAGCCAAAGATTCTTACCCAGCGCCTGGTAACCCCGCACCCCGAGCGGCTTTCGTACATCCGCTACGCACTACGCCAGGGGCACACGGTGAAGCAACTCGCCAAGATGACTTCGATGGATCCATGGTTCCTCTACCAGCTCAAAGAAATTAACGACATGCAGCTTGAGTTAGAGAAGCATCCGATGGAATCTATCCCCACCGAGGTTCTGCGGGATGCCAAGCGCATGGGCATCTCAGACGGTAGACTAGCCGGCGTGTGGCGGCTGAACGAAAAAGGCGCCGCAGAAAAGATTCGCCACCTGCGCAGAAAGCATGGCCTCAAGCCTGTTTATAAGCGCGTAGATACTTGCGCCGCAGAGTTCGAGAGCTTCACCCCGTATCTTTATTCCACATACGAAGAAGAAGACGAAGCCACGCCGACGCATAAGAAAAAAGTAATCATCCTGGGTAGTGGGCCCAATCGCATAGGGCAGGGAATCGAGTTCGACTACTGCTGTTGCCACGCGGCCTTTGCTCTACGCGATGATGGCTACGAAACCATCATGATTAATTGCAACCCGGAGACGGTCTCGACGGACTACGACACCAGCGACCGCCTCTATTTTGAGCCGCTCACGCTCGAAGATGTGTTTGCCGTCTGCGAGCATGAAGCTTCAACCGGCGCGGAAGTAGGCGTGATCGTGCAGTTCGGCGGACAAACTCCGCTCAACCTTTCCATACCGTTGAAAGCCGCGGGCGTGAAAATCATTGGCACGTCTCCCGAATCCATTGATCTCGCGGAAGATCGCAAGCGCTTCGGCAAGCTTCTCGATGAACTGGAAATTCCGCAAGCGCCCGGCGCAATGGCGGCTTCGATCGAGGAGGCCGTCGCAGGCGCGAATCACGTCGGCTACCCGGTTCTGGTACGCCCTTCTTATGTGCTCGGCGGACGCGCCATGGTGATTGCCTACGACGAAGAGACCGTGGTCCGCTACATGAAGGAGGCGGTCGAATATTCGCAGGATCGTCCGGTTTTGATAGACCACTTCCTCGAAGATGCGATTGAAGTGGACGTGGACGCTCTCTCCGACGGCGAAGACGTGGTCATCGGAGGAATCATGCAGCATATCGAAGAAGCCGGAATTCACTCCGGCGACTCTTCGTGCGTGCTGCCCGCAGTGGACATTCCAGAACGTCTACTAGCGCGCATGCGCGATTACACCTTCCGCCTGGCCAAAGCACTGAACGTAATTGGACTGATGAATATTCAATTCGCCATTCCGCGCAGCGAATATGGGGCGACGGGCGCCCCCGCCCGGACAAGCGAAAGCAATGGGAGCGGAGGGAAAGTCTACGTCCTCGAAGTGAATCCCCGGGCCTCGCGTACCGTTCCGTACGTTTCAAAAGCCACAGGGGTTCCCATGGCAAAGATTGCCGCGCGACTCATGACTGGCCGCAAACTCCGCGAATTCCTGCCAGACTTTATCAATCGTCGTGCTGATCTCGATACCGGAAATTGCTACTACGTGAAGTCTCCGGTCTTCCCGTGGAATAAGTTTCCCGGAGTGGACACGGTTCTGGGACCTGAAATGAAGTCCACCGGCGAAGTGATGGGCGTAGCCGACAACTTCGGCGAAGCGTTTGCTAAAGCGCAACTAGCGGCAGGGCAGAAGCTACCGACAGAAGGTTGCGTATTCATCAGCGTGACTGATCATGACAAACCGCACGTCGCCGACGTCGCCCGCAAGTTCGTAGACATGGGATTCAAACTTGTAGCCACCGCAGGTACAGCGGACATAATTGAAGAAGCCGGAATGTCCGTCGAGCGTGTCTATAAGGTTAAGGAAGGGCGTCCGAATGCCGTGGATTTGATTAAGGGCGATCGAATCCAACTCATCGTAAACACTCCGCACGGCGTTGATCCATTCTTCGACGAGAAAGCAATTCGCCGCGCCGCCGTACAAGGACGCATTCCCACCATCACCACAATCTCCGCCGCCCGCGCCGCCGCCGAAGGCATCGCGGCTTTGCAGCGAGGCGAGGTCAGAGTACAGGCTTTACAGACATTGCATGCCGAACGCGGCGTAAAAGCACTTCAATAGTTTCCTTCGGAGGTCATCATGTCGGGAGAAAAAGACAACGCCCAATTTATCCATCGGTGGTTCGACGAAGTGTGGAACAAAGGCCGTATGGAGGCAATTGACGAGCTGTGCCGCCCCGATGCAATCGGCCACGGACAAGCCCAGCACAAGGTTGATATTGGATTGGTCGAATTCAAGCAGTTCGCCCGCGATCTGCGAACGGCGTTCCCTGATATTCGAATCACTATCCACGAGACGCTGGCTCAAGGGGACAAAGTAGTGGCTCGCTGGAGCGCCAAGATGACCCACTCCGGTTCCTTTCTCGGATTCGCGCCGACTGGCCGCGAAGCTCAGATAACGGGCACGAGCATTCAGAGGATTGTGGACGGGAAGATCGCGGAGGGTTGGGATAACTGGGACCAGTTAGGTTTGCTGGTGCAAATAGGCGCAGTCCCGGCCGCGCAGTTTGTATCGGAAAAGTCCGCCAAAGCTAGCTAACGATTCACGCCGATCGCCAATTTGGACGGCCGACCGAAACCTTACTGTGTTACAATTCTGCCATATGAGTAATACACTCACAATTCGCCTTCCTGGAGAATTGTTGGATCGTCTTCGCGAAAAGGCTCGACGTACGGGGCTGCCGATGAGTCGCGTCGTCCGGGAGTCCCTGGAGGTTTCCCTTAACGGGGGTGGGAATCAGGCTTGGAGAAAGTTCGCTGGTATCCTGAAAGATGGTCCTCCTGATCTTTCCTCGCGCAAGGGGTATTCGCGCAAGTGAACGTGATTGCCGACACTGGATTTCTCGTGGCCCTGCTTGAAACCCATGACCAGCACCATGATTGGGCGGTTGGTCTCGCGGAAGACATCAGTTGGCCTGCTCTGACTTGCGAGTCGGTCTTGTCTGAAACGGCTTTTCATGTGCGTTCGAGCGAATTGCCGCTCGAAATGTTGTATAGCGGAATGCTTCGCCTCCCATTTGTTTTGGGCGTACAAATGAAAACTCTTGGCGATCTCGCCACGCGTTATAGAGACCGGCATCCTGACCTCGCAGATTTGTGTCTCATTCGGATGAGCGAGTTATATCCTCGACATTCAGTGGTAACCGTGGACGAAGCTGATTTTCGCGTGTATCGCCGCAACAAGCGGGAAGTCATACCAATAATTTGTCCCCCCAAACGGATCGCTTGAATTTTCAACTCTTGTAGAGGCCGACATGTTACTCTCCGGCATTTTTCCACCCATCACGACTCCCTATTATCCTGATGGACAGGTGTACTTCAAAAAACTCGAGCATAACGTCGAGCGTTATTCGAAGACACCCGTCGCAGGCATTGTCGTTCTCGGCTCCACAGGCGAAGCCATCATGCTGTCCGACCAAGAGCGGCGGGATGTTCTCAAGATGGCGTGCGGCGCGGCCTCTCCGAAGAAAGTCTTAATCGCTGGAACGGGCTCTGAGTCTGCCATAGAAACTTTGCGACTCACCGAATATGCGGCGGAGCTTGGCTATGACATTGCCCTGGTGCGCACGCCGCATTACTACAAAAAGCAAATGCAGCCGGCGAATATGCTGGCCTTTTATCGGACCGTAGCAGACAGTTCGCCATTACCAGTGCTGCTTTACAGCGTGCCCTCCCTGACGGCATATGACCTTCCTGCCGATATTGTCATCGAATTGGCCAATCACCCGAACATTATCGGAATCAAGGAATCTGGCGGAGACATACAAAAGATTCGTTGCATGGTAAGCGGCACACGTCATGTCAAACACAGCGCCACCGTGACCATGACCTTCGATGCGGTGACGCCGCGCATGATGAAGCTGAAGCCCGCCGAAGAAGAATCCGAAAACGGCAGCAGGGAACTGGTCTCTATTTCCGCCCCAGGGGAAAGCATTTCAACGCCCGCCGTGATCGAAGGCATCAAAACCCGCCAGAAAGAAGTGGGATTTCAAGTGCTGGCGGGCGCCGCCAACAAGCTTCATGCTTCATTGAATGCGGGCGCCGTTGGGGCAATCGTGGCTTTCTCGGTCGCGGCTCCCACGGCTTGTTACGAGGTTTATGCCGCGTGGAAAGAGGGCGACGCCAAACTGGCGGGGCTGAAGCAGGAACGAATCGCCACAGCTGGCGAACGATTGGTAGCGCACATGGGTATCCCCGCGTTGAAATATGCGATGGACCTGAACGGCTACTTCGGCGGTCCATCACGCCTGCCTCTGCTTCCCCTGACTGCGGCCGAAAAGTTGGAAGTCGAGCAACTGATGGCCGACATCCGCAACTAATTAAGTTGTTCGTGGTGGAGGCATTCAATCCGCCCCTTGTACTTCTTCCGTACAGAAGGCATAAAATTGAACCGAGAATAATCGCGCAGAAGGAGCGCATTCATGGCAACTACTATCGAGTCACCAGCTACTGCGGGCACGAAGCAACTGATCAACTACCGTACCGAATCCGGCGTCGCCGTGATCGAGATGGCTGATCCGCCCGCCAATACTTACACCTACGAAATGAATCGCCAGTTGGATGAGGCAATTCTGAAGGCCAGATTTGATAATGACGTTTATGTGATTGTCCTCACCGGATTGGGAGATAAGTTTTTTTCCGCGGGCGCGAATATCAAAATGCTCTCCAGTGTGGATCCCACTTTCAAATACTATTTCTGCCTCCATGCCAACGAAACATTGCTTCGCCTGGAGCACACGCCAAAACTGGTGATTGCCGCCATCAACGGCCATTGCGTGGGCGGAGGCCTGGAAATTGCCATGGCCGCAGACCTGCGAATCGCTCGTAAAGATGCGGGAAAAATCGGCCTGCCCGAAGTGAATTTGGGAGTGTTACCCGGCACCGGCGGTACGCAGCGGCTTTCGCGCCTGGTAGGGAAGAGCAAGGCCATCGAATTGATGGTCACCGGGAATACATTCTCGTTTGAAGAGGCGCTGGAGTTCGGAATCATCAACGACATCTACGAGCGCGACGGATTCATGGAAAGCATCATGGAGTACGCGCATCAATTCTGTCCGCCAAATAAAGCCGCGAAAGCTGTCGGGCGCATCAAACGTGCTGTGCAAACCGGATGGGAGATTCCCATGGAATCGGCTTTGGCCGTCGAACGCGAGAATCAGCAGATACTTTTCCAGAGCGATGACGCAAAAGAAGGCCTGAACGCATACGTAGAAAAACGTCCAGCAACATTCACAGGAAAATAGGTTGGCTTTGAATTCCTTTGTGAACCTTCGTGTCCTTAGTGGTTAAAAGGTTTTCCCCATGCCAGGCAAAGTAGCAAAAATCGGAACCTTCAGTGATTGGGTCGGCCTCTTCGACGATTGGCGCAAAGATATCGGCGTCAATCGCGACGAGATTGCCGACTTTAAATTCGATACTCTCTACGGAGCCATCGAAACCAACGAAATCCAATTCGGCTCATTCAAAGGACGCAATAAGTGGGAGAACCTTCGCCAGGTTCCCACTCAGCAGATGCGTGATGCTCTGATCAATCTGATCGTTTATCAGGGAGACACTGAATTTGCCAGCGTCGAGCAGCAACGGAATCTATTCGAGAGCGCGCCCACCGATTGGGACCGCCGCGCCATCACCCGCGTAATGATCGAAGAAATGCGTCACGGATGGCAGATGTGCGCCCTTCTGGTTGACAATTTCGGCTACTCTGGAAAAGTCGAAGCGCAAAAGATGCTGGAGCGACGTGCTTTCGATAACAAACGCCTGCTTGGCGCTTTCAACGTTGACGTTGATAACTGGATGGACTTTTTCACCTACACAGATTTCGTTGACCGCGATGGAAAGTTCCAACTGCAAATGTTGAAGTATTCCGCCTTCGCACCGCTCGGCCGCTCCATGTCCTACATGCTGCGGGAAGAGGCTTTTCACATGGGGACTGGGAATGATGGCCTCAGGCGCATCGTTCAGGCGGGAATGATTCCCGCATGGCTAATCCAGAAATACCTGAACAAATGGATTTCCAGTTCCTACGATTTGTTTGGAACTGACAATTCTTCATCTGCCCACTGGGCCTACGTGTGGGGAATTAAGGGCCGCTACGATGAACCGAAGAACGAGCAGACGGCAAAGCTCGACGAACTCAACGACTACAACCGCCATCTCTATCGTGATGAAGTAGCCGGATTGATCGAGCGCCTGAACAGCGTGCTGTCGCCGGGGCAACCGAAACTCTACGCGCCGGACTTGAAATTCAATCGCAACATCGGCCGTTGGGCTGCACAAAACTTTCATGCCCAAACTGGCGAGCCCCTTGACGACGCATCCTACGACGAACATTTGAAGGAATATTTGCCCAGCCCGCAGGACAAAGCTACGCTGCTGGATATCATTCACAACGAAAAGAAATGGATCGCAGAAAAAGAAGGCGCCCGCGACCCGCTGGCATCCATCGGCGAAGTGCGGAAGTCAGCAATTAACCTGTAGGGTTAATGTGGCGCGGACACTCCTGTCCGCGAAATCTAAATAAGAGAGATAAATTTCTGGACTTCGAAATCACACCGGAGCAAGTAAAGATTCTCGTTGATCAGGGTGAAGACTTCACCCTGCTTGACGTCCGCGAGCCTTGGGAATTCGAGCTCGCGAAACTTCCCGGAGCCAAGCTCATCCCCATGGGAGACGTCCCCAGCCGTGCCCATCAAGAACTTGATCCCGACCAACACATTGTCGTCGTCTGCCATCATGGAGTGCGTTCGATGAGCGTCACGAACTGGCTGCGCCAGCAGGGATTCGACAGCGCGCAATCACTTCGCGGGGGGATTGACGCATGGTCGCGAGAAGTGGACCCGAAAGTTCCAACTTATTGAAGGCCTCATTTTTATCATTGTCATTTCGAGCCGTTCGGAGCCGCGCTTGCGTGGCGAGAAAGTGAGAGGAATCTGCTTTTCGTCCGGGCCGCAAGAAATGCTACCGCGACGTAAGATTGTTTATCATTGTCATTCCGAGCCGTTCGGAGCCGCGCTTGCGCGGCGAGAAAGTGAGAGGAATCTGCTGTCCCGTGCTCCCACAAGAAGCGGGATGTCGCGACTGACGGCCTGCGGATCCAGTCGTTATCGCGATTACCGCGACGTAAACAAATGCCCCATCTTGTCTCTCTTAGTCTTTAAGTAGTCTTCCGCGTGAACATTCTCTGCCGCTTCGCACGGAACCCGTTCCGTCACTTTAATTCCCGCGCGTTCGAGAGCAGCAACTTTGTCCGGATTGTTCGACAGCAACCGAACTTGGGACACACCTAGAGACTTGAGAATCTCACCAGGCAAAGCGAATTCACGATGATCCGCCTTAAAACCGAGGCGCTCATTTGCTTCCACCGTGTCGAGGCCACCATCCTGCAATTCGTAGGCTTGTAATTTCGCCATCAGGCCGATGCCTCGGCCCTCCTGCTGCTCGTAAATCAAAACGCCGGCTCCTTCATCCGCGATCATGGAAATCGCCATCTCCAACTGCTGGCGGCAATCGCAGCGCAGCGATCCGAAAACATCGCCAGTGAGGCATTGCGAATGAATCCGAACCAAAGGTGGCGAGGATTGAACATCGCCCATCACCAGTGCCACGGCTTCTTCTTTGCGCAGCGCATCGCCCGTCCCAAATTCTCCAACAAATCCATGGATGCGAAACTTGCCCCAACGGGTAGGGAAGTCGGCTGAGGCAATCTGCCGGACGGAAACAGAGTTGGAAGCAACGTTCACTTCAACATT
>DASYGR010000269.1:0-4610 GCA_035999525.1 Terriglobales bacterium | reverse complement strand
GCGTCGGTGATCTGATGGGCTTCGTCGAGAATTACAATCTTGAACCGGTCGCGGGCGGGGCGGTAGCGCGCGCCTTCGCGTAATTCGCGAATCTCGTCAATGCCGCGGTTGGTGGCGGCGTCAATTTCGAGAACGTCCACTGAGTTGCCGGCTCGAACCTCGGTGCATGACTCACAAATCCCGCAGGGCTCTTCGACGGGCTTATCGGAAGAACGGCAGTTCAGCGCCATGGCCAGGATGCGTGCGACGGTTGTCTTTCCTATACCGCGATGACCGCTGAAAATGTAGCCATGGGCGGTGCGGCCCTGCGCTATGGCATTTTTCAGGGTGCGGGTGACATGCTCCTGCCCGATGACGTCGGAGAATTTTTGAGGACGGTATTTGCGGGCGAGAACCTGGTAGCTCATGGCGAGGAGATATTCTGATTATACGTGATGGTGTCGCTGGGAAAAGGGAGGCTGAGCAGGCGGTCGAAAAAGCGGTTGAACGATTTTGCGAACGCAATTTCAGCTGATTCTTGACTCGGGGAAATGTGTTGGTTGGTCGAAAACACTTATAAATGGCTTGCGAAGTGCGGCGGCAAAAGATACTCTTTTCAGTTGAAATGGGTCGGTTGCCCGCTTCAGGAGGCCCACCATGCAATTAAGGATAAGCACTAGAACCATAGACGATGGAGTCCTCATCGTGGACTGTATTGGCCGCATCGTGTTTGGCGAGGAATCTGCTTTGCTTCGCGACACTGTGAAGAAGTTGCTGACACATAGCAAGCGAACAGTTCTGAATTTGTCTGGCGTCACCTACATTGACAGCGGAGGCTTGGGAACGCTAGTCGGCCTCTACACGAGTGCGCGGAATAATGGTGGAGCGTTGAAGCTGGCTAACCTGACGCAGCGCGTGGGTGATCTGTTGCAAGTCACAAAACTGGTTACGGTTTTCGACGTTTATCCCAGCGAGAAGGAAGCTGCTGAGTCGTTCGGCAAAGGAGCTTTGGCGTAACGGCGAACAGTCACCACGATGCAACAACTGGAACTACGTGCTCTGGCGGAAATGAATCCCCGGCCCCCCATTGCGTAGAACAACTCATCTGACACACGTATGTCACAAAATCCAAGACTTAGCGGTCACAACATCATCGCATTTGTCACCATTGTCAACGTGGCTCGCGCGAAGAGGTTCTATGCTGAGACGCTCGGCTTAAAACTGATAACCGAAGAGCCACCGTTCGCATTGGTCTTCGATGCCAATGGCATCATGCTCCGGCTCGGAATGGGCAAAGAACTTCCGGCGGCGGCCGGCACGGTTTTGGGATGGCAGGTGCCGGATATAACCGCGGCGGTTGAAGATTTAAAAGAAGCCGGCGTATCTTTCGAACGCTACGAGTATATGAAACAGGATGAGCGGGGGATTTGGACGACTCCTACGGGAGCCAAGGTGGCATGGTTTAAGGATCCCGATGGCAATGTTCTTAGCATCTCGGAGCATCCAGAGGCAGCGAAATGAATGGCGTAGAGGTTGGATCTGACTTCGGGGGGGAACCTTTATCTACTTGGCTTGAACGGTGGGTCTAATATCAGACGAGTTATTTTATTACTCAAATGGACTTCACTGGAATCAGCGTTAAATCTTCTATCAATCCTACTTCTTTCTGCAGGAATGGTTCGGCGTAAGTTACTCCTCCCAACATGCCGTAGAAGCGCGCCATGGCTTCGATGCGGCTCCTGATTTCGGCTTGAGCAGGAAATAAATCTTTGCCGGCTTCCTGATCGCTGAATTGGGTCTTGTAGGCCATCAGGGATTGAAGCCGTGCTTCGAATTGCTCTGTGATATCCACGACGAACGTTGGGCGTATGTCGTAATAAAGCGTTGCATAGATGATCTTAAAAGGACGATGCGGTGCGTTGGCCGCTCCAATCGTTTCGCTGAAAGAGGAGTGTTGGCTGCCAAGAGTATGTTTGACGTCCAGCTTCGCTAACCCTGCCAGGAAACACGCCTCGTATCCTAAAATCGAAGCCGTGTAGTGATCGGGATGGCGTCCTTTCCAGTAGGGAAGTATGACGACCTTCGGGCGCTGCTCGCGGATAACGCAGGCAACTTTGAGACGATTCTCCCAGGTGTTTTCGACTCGGCCATCGGGGATGTCCAATGCCTGACGCCATGCGACAGATAATATTTTCGCGGCGTCGGCAGCTTCGCGAGCTCGGTCTTCGGCGCTGCCTCGCGTTCCCATCTCACCTTGGGTCAAATCGAGGATGCCGGTGCGATAACTTTTTTGCGCCATCTTGAGTAACGTGCCGCCACAGGTTTGCTCGACATCGTCACGGTGTGCCGCAATGGCCAGAACATCAAGAGGGGGGGGCGACATCTCAGTTGAGATCGCCTTGTTCGATCACGACGTTTTCGCGAACAATCATGCGATGCGCGGCCATTTCTTTCAGGGTGGGAAGAACGCGGTTCACGTGCTCGTCGGTGTCCACGAAAATGATGATCAAAGGAAGTTTGCCGCCTGCGTCCACGAGATGGCTGGTTTTGACACGTTGGCGCCCCATGAATCCGCCGACAGCGTGCACTGCGGTCGCGGAAAATACATTTTGGTCGCGCAAATAGTTGAGAATTTCCATGTGCAAGGGACGATTCTTCCACTTATCGCCTTCGGTGAGATAGATTGTGACTTGAACAGCCATCGCGTCTGGCATTTTACAGCACCCGGGCCAAAGCCATGCCGGCGAGAGCCGCAACCAGGCACAAGATGTTGTTGCTGAGAAAATTGGTGAGCATTAATAGCCATTGCCCTTGCTCGAAATAGGCCATGGTCTCGAAGGCGTAGCTGGAAAACGTGGTGAAAGCTCCGCAGAATCCGACGACGACGAGCAGTCGCCAGCGTGGATTGACCAGGACTCGTTCCGTAGTCCAAATGACGAAGAATCCGACGATCAAGCTGCCCAGGACGTTGATGATTAGTGTTCCGTAGGGAAACACGGGGCCAAGTATTTTGGCGGCGTAGCGGCTGAGAAAGTAACGGGCATTGGCGCCAAAAATTGCGCCGAGGGATATGACTAGAAAATCTCGGATGGGAAGATTAATCACAGAGTTCTCCTACAAAAAGTTTGTAGGAGTTATCAGCCTCTCAGTGAGTAAGCGGTTATGGCGAACTCCATCGCCAGGAAACATTGTAACAGGCACACAATTTCCGTTTTCGAAAGTGCCGGGGACGTCAGAACATTCCGTGTCGCGATACACGGCAGACACAAGTGCAACTGTTCTACACGCGAGATCCTTCGGGACTGAAGTCCCTCAGGATGACGTCGAAGGAGCAATTGTTCAAACTGAATCACTACTCAGGGAATACGCAGTCAGTTCACCGGCAATATCTTTGGCTTTGGCAGTGGAATGTAGCCTATTGAAAGACCCTTCTGGATGAAAGGAAGATCGTCCGGATCTGTGACCTCAACTTTTCCTTCCGCAACCAACTTATACGGAGCCCCGAGGGGATCGAGCGGGGTACCACGCAGCATGCCAGCCGATCCCAATTCAGAGAAAGACGAAGCAAAATGCCCGGTCTTCTCGCGGTACCGCGCCTGCAAGGCTTCTAGAGTGGTAACCTCGGCGTCCACCTGCAAGGCGCGCAGATGGGCGGCTGCGTTGGCCTTAATGTCCTTGCTCTGGGTGGTTTCAAAGGTCGTGGTCCACAGCATGCGGGCCATTTGAGCCTCCCCGCCTTCTTCGGCTGCGCGTGCAGCCATGATCTTCATCCAGGGATGGGCGTTGGGAACTCGAGAGCCACGCAAGAAAGCATCAGCCGCATTTTTGTAGTCTTTGCGATCCAGGTAGTAGATAAATCCCAGGTCATAGTAAAGACGCCATTCGTCGGGATTGTTATGAATCCCTTGCTGCACTAAGTTGATGGCTTCTTGTGGCATTCCTGCTCCCTGGGGCGGCTTGGAAGTAAGAAAGTTAGAACCGAATTCGTAAGCCACCAGGAGTTTGGGATCGAGAGTAGTAGTGATTTCCAACAAAGGACCGAGGAGTTTATAGTCGCCGGTTCCAAGGACGTGCTGGCTGCCGAAATATTGCACCGCGCGGGTCCAGTACACATCCGCCAGAAGGCCGTTGTAGCCAAGGCTGACTCGCTTCAGGGCCTGCGGCGACGAAACATATAGAACTTCTTGCAGGGTTGCGTGCGTACGTAGTTCATCTACCCGATGCAGGGTTAGAACGGAACCTGCAAGCGAGAGAACCAACAGGACGCTCGCAACTATCGTGATCCGCGACCGCTTCATTTCAAGTTCCGGCGTTCGAAGATCAATATCGCTCCGCAAATGGTCATGGTGGCGTAGATCAACGCGTACACGGTGTTATAGAAAATGAGCTGACCGGAGACTGATTGTCCGTGGGCAACCGAAGTAATAATGTTCAGCGCAGAAAAATTTGGTACAAGATAGGCCGCGCCGGTGGCGATCCAGCGGGTGATGCCTTTTGTCATCCCGGCAAAGCCGCGTAGATCTTCGGCAAAGGCTCCGACGATGAACAAGGAGAACGCGAACACGGCCGACATCAGCGGTGAAGAAAATGATGAGAAAAGCAATGCCAATCCCGTGACAATGACGAACTGA
>DASYGR010000266.1:0-5814 GCA_035999525.1 Terriglobales bacterium | reverse complement strand
GCGATATGTTTCTTGGGAATCACCAAAACATGGGTTGGGCCCTGAGGATTCAAATCTTCAAAGGCGAATGTGTGCTCGTCTTCGTAAACTTTTTTCGAAGGAATTTCACCGCGAACGATTTTGCAGAAGATGCAATCGGGCGAGGGCATTGGGTAATTGAGTAATTTTGTAATTGTAAATCAGCAGGGTAGGCGATAAGTGGCGCAGTTAAAAATTACTCAATTACAAAATTACCCAATTACTTAATTTCCCTAGCGTTTCAGCACCGACATGATTACCAAAACCACCGGCAAGTAGATTACGGAAGCATGAACCAGTTTTCTGGCGACGACTGTCGAAGTGGAGGTAGAGAGTTTGAGCGAGTGATAAAGCAGGAATGCCCCTGCAATGAACATTGCGGCGACATAATAAGATCCGCCGCGGTCAATGAAAGGCAGCATGGTGGTAACAATGAGGGCGAGAGTAAAAAATACGATTTCTGACCGCGTAAAACGGCTGTCCCGGTCAAATTGGGGGAGCATTCTGTAACCCGCGCGGGCATAGTCATCGCGGTACATCAGCGCGATAGCCAGGAAGTGAGGGAACTGCCAGAGAAACAGAATCGCGAAAAGGTACCAAGCCTGCGGGTCAATGCGGCCGGACCCTCCTGCCCATCCGATCAAAGTCGGCATTGCGCCGGGAATTGCGCCGAGCAGCGTACAGAGCGGCGTTATGCGCTTCAAGGGGGTATAGACAAGAAGATAGGAAAGCAACGTTGAAATTGCCAGAATCGCCGACAACGTATTCACGGTTACGAAGAGATATACTCCGCCGCCAATGCTGAGAAGGATTCCGAAAATAAGTGCGTGAAGGGAACTCAGCCGTCCGGATGGCATCGGCCGGTTCGCGGTACGGCGCATTTGGCCGTCCCAAACCCGCTCCATCCATTGATTCAGAGTCGCTGTACCGCTGGCTACGAGCAACGTTCCGACCAGAGTGTTGACGAGGCCAGAAAATCTAAACGATCCGCGCGATGCAAGATAGTAGCCTGCTGACGTGGTCATCAGAATTAACAGATTCACTTCCGGCTTGGTCAGCGTATAAAAATCTCGGAGCTTGGATTTAAAGTCTCGCCTGTCGCCTGGCGGCGCCATTACTTGAGTTGTGGTCATGCTCTCCTATTATCAGTGTCCATTTGGTTCATCGCCCGGCCGCTTACGAAAAAGCCGCGGCAGACTAAGCACTACAACAAGTCCTGCGGAAGGACTGCCGCGACTTGTGAGCGCGTCCGCATCATTCAGTTTAACCGAACCTACAATGGTAACTGGAAAATGGTCCGCCCACCAGTATTCGGGAGCTGTTAACCCATAAATAATCATATGCGACGATTGACCAACCCCTGCGACGAATGACCAACCCCGAAAGAATCATCGCCATTTTTTACTTCGCCTTATAGGTAAAGCTCACTGCGGTTGGTTTTCCCGCCGCTACGGTCACTCTCTGGGTCTGCGTTCCGTACTCTTCTTGCCACGCGGTTAATGTGTAACTGCCCGGCGCCAACCCATCAAGCCTGAAGGCGCCACTGTTATCGGTGACCGCGTATGGTCCCTTTACGACTGCCATATAACCACGCATCCAGGGATGAATGTTGCACTTCACGACAATTGGGACTTCCGGATTCGCCCACGTTAAATCGAAAGGTGGAGATCCCGGCGGCTGTGATTTATTCCATTCTGAATTGTTCCTGGGTTGCGGATGGACGTTATGGGATGTTTGATCGCTGTTTTCGACTTTGAAATGCTGGCCCGGGTTGAGCGCGAGAACATGGGGAATATACTGGCAGCCCTTTTGATTCCAAGTTTGCACCTCGGTAGAAGGCGCCTCATTGCCTGAGAGCCCCTGCGAAACATATATGACAACGTTTTGCAGCCCTCCATTCGGGCCCACAACAACCCTTTCGGCTTTGAGCGAATTGCGTGCGTGTTCCTTCGCGCAACTCGGTTCCGCGGACATGTCAATCACTTTTTCCGGAGGAGGCGTCCCATTGAGCTTGACAGTCCCAGTGATACTGGTTCCGGATGGCGGGGCAGCGTCCACCTTTCGGCCCATGAGCATTACTACAAGCGCCAGCAATAGGAATGCACTAGAAAGTGCCGCCAGTTTGTATTTGTATACGGCCTTCATGGAATACTCCCGATCTGGTTTAGTGTTGAGGAGCAGGCGCCGGCGTTGCCGCAGGCGTTGTCTCCGGAACCGGCGCATTTGGATCAATTGGCTTCAATCCAAGTTGCTTGGCAATTTCCTTTTCTTTAGAGTGCATCGGTTGCAACGTGCGCAAGTAAAAAACCAACTCCCAAGCTTCTTCGGGCTTAATGTTGTCGGCATAGGACGGCATGGGAGTGCCGTCCAGCCCGGTCATAAAGATTCGATAGAGATCCTGATCGGAACTTCCACACTTAGGCCGGGCGCCCTCAGAGAAATCGTACGCCTTGATGGGACGGTTCTCATCATCCTGCAAAGTGTCGGCCGAAGGGCCGTTGGCCCTTCCTTCGACACCATGACACTTCCAGCATTCCAGCTTTTGGAACAATATCTGGCCGGCTTTAATCCTATCCGCAGTGACTTCCGGTTCTGGAGGAATCTGTATCGGAGTCCCGGGCTTCTCCGTCTGGAACTTCGGAGAGAAGTGTTTGACGTATGCAACTAGGTCAGCTTGCTGCTGTCTTGTAAATGTATTCCACGGGGGCATATTCGAGCGATCGAGTCCGCGAGCGATCGTATTGAAGAGATCCTCATCGGTGGGTAATGTGCCAGTCGGGGTAGAGCGGCACTTGAACTGGCCGAGGGTGAAGTTTCGGGGTTTGGGATCGAGCCACGGGGCGTTTTCACCCGTTCCGTCGCCTTCTTCGCCATGACAGCCCACGCAATAACGCCGGTAGTCACCTTGAGCGGATTTGGCGTGGCCGGTTACGCTTCCGATGTGGCTTTCCATTCCCAACCGCTGATCTTCCTGGTACTTCGTAGTCTGTGCGGAAGAAAAGCCGGATAGCGCGAAACATACGCCTACGGTTGCGCTCACGACCAACGAACATTTCAGTAGAGTTGTGCGCATACCGTTCCTTTCTAGAAGTCGAAGTCAAATCCGAGTAGAAGACTGCTGCTGCTGAGGTCGCCCCCATCGGGAGCAGTTCCACGTTGACGTGTCCACGAATACTCGTTGTGCCACGCAAACCCCGCACGGCTGGTCATAATGGGGTAGTAGCGATATCCGATGGTGTACATGTCAATATCGCCGAAATTGAAGGCGCTGGTTGGGTTTGCCTGCTGAGACATGCGCTCCCATTCGGAGCGTTGAATGAATATCAATTGAGGGCTGTGAACGTAATGAGTCTCCAGCATGTAGCCATTCCACGCTGGCGCACGCGCTCCGGCGGGAAGCGCCGTGCCAGGAATGTTATTGTTTATTATCGTTCCTCCGGGCAGGTCACCATATCCGGCGCCGAACCACGCGCTGTCGGAGCCATGCTGAGTGACTGCCAGAAAATCAAGTTTGCCAAAGTAGAACAATCCAACGAAGCCCTCGCGGCTGTAGGATTTGTTCCCGAGCGCGGCGCCGGGAATGATGCTGGCCCCATTATTTTGCGTTAGATAAGTGGTCGGAGCCTCTCCGACCATGGCATAGGCGCCAATGCGGTCCACCCCCAGCCTTCCAACGTCGAAGGCCTGACTGGCGGCAAAAAAACCGCTGTAAGAATTCCCATACGAGAGATTCACATTGCCGTCGCTGGAACTCAGCAGTGCAGCGGAGACACGGGTACGATCATTGACGGAGTGGCCCATCCATTCCACGCCGAGTTGGTTATCTCCAATTTGTCCGAAGATGTTGCCGTCGCCTTGCGGAATGAAGTGATAAGTCTGGTAGATTCCGGAAATGCTCGTCAGGGTTAGGATTCTCTTTTCGGAAACAAGGTTATCAAGCTCGAATTTGCCAAGTTTTACGTTCAGCCAGGAACTGCCAAAGAGATTGTCGAGCCGTGCGAAGACCTGCTCAAAGTGAAAAGACGCCGTGGCGTCGGACGAGGGAAGTACATAGAAAGAAATGTTCTTGTCCAATGTTCCAGCGGTGTGGAAGTCGAGACCGGAAAGATCGAAACCGTGCGATGTGACTTGTAACTCCCCAGAGTTAGGGCCAGCAGGCGTGTCTACTAAGACCTTGTTGGTGCTTTCCCGGTGCCAGTTTGGGGTAATGCGAAACACTACCGGCCAGTATGATGGGTTCTGCCAAACTGGCGAGTCCCGGTCATTCATCAACTGATAGCCATTGTCTTTGAACTTCTGTCCGAAATAATTGAGCATCGGCCATGCTTCGTGGCATGCCGAACAGCGCAGTCCGTATTTTCGGGCGAAGGCTGGTAAGGCGTGGGCGTCAGAGGAAAATCCGAGAACTATAAAGACAAAAAGCAATCCAGACGCAAGACTTCTGCGGAACGAAGTCATTCATCCCTCCTGACAGGCAAATCGAGAGCGCGCTCACGGACTTCTTCGCGCACCCAAGGCGTGCGCACGGGGCGCACAAAATGATCATGTAGGTTATGCGTGTATCAAGAAAATCAGAAATGCTGAGACAACGCAACTAAACAATGAATGCAGAAATCAATTCGACACCACGCATGAAAAATTCCGGAACTATGGGCCATGACTCGAGTACGTTCGAATGATGAATGATAATGATGATGATAATGTTTGCCTAGCGACGGCATGACTCCATGAGGCCTGTGATGTCAAACTATTTTGTTTTATGAGAATCTCACGCGAACACTATTTCTCAAGGCTGCATGCTTTATTGGGTGCACTGATCCTGGTTCTGTGGATCTCCCCGCTCCAGGCGCGCGAAAAAGCTAAGAAGGGTGATTACGGCACCGGCCTGAGCGTGGAAATCGAATCGCCCGAAAGCGAGGTTTTGCAGGCCGTGGAGGACGTCGCCGACGACGGGATTATTCAAGGAACCAGGGAATACAACAAAGACGAGAATATTAGTGGAGCGTCTTCCGTTGCCTCAACGCCCCTATACCCTCCGTGGACCGGCCCGGGGAAGGTCTTCTATAAAGTTCGAACGGAAGCTCTGGATCCGCGTAATTTCAAAGAAGGCGGCGACGTCGGAACGCTGGCGGTGCGATACATCGTGCAAAGTGCCGGCCCCGCCAAGACCAACTTGCGTATTGACGCCGTCTTTGTCGAAGATTTTCGGCGAACCGTCCATCTTTCCAACGGCATGGTGGAATCCAGTGAGTATAAGGACATTACCGATCATCTCGACCAGATGCACCTACGGGAAAAAGAAACAGACGAGGCTGCAAAAAAACGCGAGCAGGATGTTGCCCAAAGCGAACTGCGTCGTGCTCCCACCGACGACAATGGAGCGTCCCGCCTGGCGGCCGCTCAGGTCTCAACCCACACGTTGGAACAACATGTACAGGATTTACGGCGCCATGTGGAGCGGCGGGTCGCGGCTTCGGGCGCGGCCCTTAAGTCAGCGCCATTTCACACTGCAAGCACCCTGAAACCTCTTACCCCAGGTACGGAAGTAGTCATTTTGATTGTGACCCCTTACTGGTACGGGGTCGAGACCCAGGATGGACAACACGGGTGGCTCTTTCACGACCAGGTCGAGGCTTTGCCGTGAAAAGCGAGCGCTGGCGTCTTTGCGGATTGATTCTGTTCCTAACTGCATCGTGCGTATTTGGATGCTGCAGCGAAAATCAGAATTCTTCCAGTGAACGGACGTTTCCTCAATCCAAAGCTGCGATCGAAAAAGTTATGAAGACATTCTCGTCT
>DASYGR010000260.1:0-7092 GCA_035999525.1 Terriglobales bacterium | reverse complement strand
ATTTCCCTGATTTATTACTTTGTCTCGACGCCTCGTTCGGGCGATCTAATACTGATTGGCACGGTGGATTCGAACCAGGTGATCGTCAGTCCTCAAGTGAGCGGCCGTCTGACAAAGCTGCTTGTGGATGAAGGTTCGCAGGTGAAGCAGGGCGATCTGATTGCGGTACTTGATCCATCGGAACTGGAAGCTGAAGCCCGCGCAGCCGCGGCGACAATTGACAGTCTGAAATACAAAGTTGCCGAGACACAAAGCACGCAGACTGCCATGCAAGGCTCGACCACGAGCAGCGTAGCTAACGCCCAAGCCAAGTTGGCGTCTACTCGCGCACAGCTTCTGCAAGCCGAAGCCACTCTCCAGCGTACGCAGAGCGACAGCCGCCGGATGATCGAATTGGCTAAACAGGGAGTCGCGTCCGATCAGGAACGCGTGCAGGCGGAAACAAATCTCACCGCGCAACAGGCGGTCGTGCAGGCGCTGAAAGATCAAGTGACTGCCGCGCAGGCCGATCTAGATACGGCAATCGCAAATGTTCATCAGGCACAGGCTGCGCGAAGCACGGTGCAATCAACGCAAGGTCAACTGGCGAATGCGGAAGCCATGCTGAAAGAAAGCGAAGTTCGTCTGGGGTACACCAAGATCTATGCTCCGGTTTCCGGCATGGTCTCGGTTCGAGCGGCTCGTGAAGGCGAAGTATTAAACGCGGGGCAGCCGATTGTCACAATTGTTGATTTGAACGATACATGGGTTCGCGCCGCGATTCCCGAAACCGAGGCCGACCATATTGGATTCGGCGATACGTTGCGAATTCAACTGCCGGGTGGAACTGTTATCCCCGGCAAAGTATTTTTCAAATCGCCGGAAGCAGACTTCGCCACCCAACGCGATGTGAGCCGCCGCAAGCGCGATATTCGAACCATCGTTCTGAAAGTGAGGCTCGACAATCCCAAAGGAGCCTACGTGCCAGGCATGACTGCGGAAGTGTTGGTATCTCCCGCGCAATTGAAAGGCACACAACCGCCTCAACAGGCCGCATCGGGGACCCCATGACTGCCGATCTTAAGACTAACGGCAACTCCGGGCGCGCCGTCACGGTTTCCTCGGAAATCAATGCGATCGAAGTAAATCACATCGTCAAGAAGTATGGAGACTTCACCGCAGTGGACGACGTTTCCTTTGCTGTGAAGGATGGCGAAATATTTGGATTGCTGGGTCCCAACGGTGCGGGAAAGTCAACGTTGATCAGAATGATGACCACGCTAATTCCGATCACCGCGGGGACGGCATGCATTGCAGGCCATGACGTGAAAAAAGATGCGGACGCAGTGAGGCGGACCATAGGCGTGATCCCGCAGGCACTGACCAGCGATCTCGATCTCACCGTCGAAGAGAACATGAGCATCTACGCAAAACTTTATGACGTGGCCCCAAAAAGACGGCGCGAAGCGATTGATGAATTACTCGAACTGGTGGATTTAACAAAATGGCGTTCGGCGCAAACGAAAACTCTTTCCGGCGGCATGCGGCGTCGTCTGGAAATCGCGCGCGGACTGGTACACAGTCCGAAAATATTCTTTCTCGATGAACCCACTACTGGCCTTGATCCAGTCTCGCGCGTCGCTGTCTGGGAAATGCTGACCAACATTAAGAGCCAGCGCCAACTCACGATTTTGATCACGACCCATTACATGGATGAAGCCGACCGGCTATGCGATCGCATTGCGATCGTGGATCACGGCAAACTCGTGGCGCTGGATTCGCCCACGGCGCTAAAAGCAAGCGTTCCGGGCTCGAACGTGATCGAGGCTCATTTCGAACGCGCCCCAGCCGATTGGGAACAGCGATTGCGCAATTTGAGCGATGTCACGTCAGTTCAGAATGAATCATCAGGCATGTTCCGTGTACTAACAAGCAACGGCTCCCGCACCACCACCGAACTCGTGGAGGCTGCCGTCAAAGCAGGGGTGGGTGTGAAATCGCTTTCCGTTCAAAACACAACTTTGGACGACGTGTTCGTTCATTACACCGGGCGACAGTTGCGCGATGAGTTGGTCAAGGCGTACGCATTCGTAATGCCGCAGAGGCCAGGACTTCAGCCATGAACCACATCATGGCAATTATCGAGCGCGAAATGCGCAAATTCTTCCGGTCGCCGGCGCTCATGCTTGCCTCCATGATTTTCCCTCTGGTGCAGCTCATTGTTTTGGGGAACGCATTCGGCGGCAAGATTCGCGACGCCAAACTTGGCCTCGTGGATGAAGACGGCGGCGCGCAGGCTTTGAAAATTCGGGAGGCCTTCGATTCCGTCCGCGCGAACATGCGGACTTTTCTTCCCGTGTACTACAACAATGAGAAACAGGCGATGGAAGATGTTCGCAATGGAAAAATCCAGGGCGCGGTAATTATTCCACCGCAATACTCGCGGCGAGTCTACGAGCAGGATCAACCGAAGATCGCGCTCATCGTGGACAACAGCGACAACTTCATGAGCTCCACGCTCGAAGACGAACTGAACAGCATCACCAATACCCTGAATCAGCCGACGGTCGAGCCACGCATATTGCAGCAGACTGTCTTGCAGATTGTGGAGATATATCCGTATATCGAATACATGAAATATCTTCTGCCGGGCTCCATTGCGCTGGCGATGTATGTTTCCGTGATGATTGGCGGCGGCATGCTCTACATTGACGACAAAGCCCGCGGCGTACACGAAGGATATCTAGTGACTCCCATCACTAAGGCCGAGTTGGTGTTTGGATTGAACGGAGCGGGCGCCATTAAGGCGGTGATGACAGGAGTAGTGATTACGGTGGTCGGATCGCTCATGGCTGGCGTCAGCACGCTCTTCAATCCGGCAACGGCTCTCGGGCTGCTTATTATGATTGTGCTAACTTCGGTCGCGTTCAATACCATGATGTTTCTTCTGATGGTTCGCATTGAAGACCCGCTGGTGCCGCGAGCGATGTTCGGCATTCTGAATACGCTATTATTTTTCCCCAGCGGTGCGATTTATCCAATCCAGGCGTTTCCGTGGTGGCTGCGAGGCATTGCCAAGGTTGATCCTTTTACTTTCGCTGTCCACGGCTTCAAATCACTGCTTCTGAAAGAAACAGGATTTGCCGCGATTTTGCCAGACATGGCATACCTTTCGCTGTTCGCGATCATTGGGTTGGCTGTTGCTACACCGCTTTTTAAGCGAACACTCTAGCGATGCAACGAGAGTGGTCAGGCGCCTAATTAACCAAAAGTACACAACGGAAATTTAGACCAAAATTCCTTCGTGACCCTTCGTGTCCTTGGTGGTTTATGGTTTTTTCTGATCCACATCGAACCCCACCCGCTGCGCGATTCGACAGGCTTTTTACCTTCACGCGAGAATGCATTATGCTGAGAATGCCATGACATTGCTCGATGCCCAGCAGTACGACCCCTCGCGTGATCGCCGGCGAAGAATCAGAGTGATTTCAATCATCGTGCTATTTGCGGTCATCGGAGCATTAGCTTGGTACTTTCATAATTGGCCGGAGGAACGCATCGCCGACCAGTTCTTTCAAGCGCTGCAAGACCGAAATTACAATGCCGCGTACGGCATCTGGATGCATGATCCGAATTGGCAGCAGCATCCCACGAAGTACACGCAATATCCTTTTAACGATTTTTATCACGACTGGGGCCCGGGCGGAGAATGGGGGCTGATTAAGTCACACAGAATTTACGGCTCAGCTACTCCGAAAGGCGGAGGCAGCGGTGTAATTGTGGAAGTAATAATAAATGAGCGCGCCGAACATGCGCGGGTGTGGGTTGAGCGGTCGGACAAGACGATTAGCTTCTCGCCAATTTAGGTGTTAGCTCTTCGCCCATAGCCTTTAGCTTCGTTACTTCTTTGTGGGTTCCAAGGAACGCTCGCTCAGGCTGTGGAATTGGGGGTCCCGAGGCTCTTCAACGCTTTTTGCAGCGACGCTTCATCTCCCACATTGACTGCGGTCTTCGAACGGTCAATCTGCCGCATCAGGCCACTTAGCACTCTGCCGGGTCCTACTTCAACGAAGGCTTGCACGTCGCTCGAAATCAGCAGGCGCATGGACTGATCCCACTTCACCGATCCGGTGACCTGGCGAACCAATGCGTCGCGGCTTTGAGCGGGATCGTAATGCGATGCCGCATCAACGTTGCAGATGACAGGCACTCGCGACTTCTGAAAAATTACTTTCTGTAAGTCAGCGGCCAGACGGTCCTGGGCCGGTTTCATCAAGGCACAATGGAATGGCGCGCTCACGGGCAGCAATACCGCGCGCTTCGCTCCCCGGGCATCAGCCAACTTTATGGCCCGCTCGATTGCGGTTGCATGACCTGAAATCACGATCTGTTCCGCTGAATTTATATTTGCCGGCTCGCACACTTCACTCTGCGCAGCCTCTTTGCAAATGGATGTGACAGCTTCCAAATCCATCCCAACAATCGCCGCCATGGCTCCCACCCCGACTGGAACGGCTTCCTGCATATATTTGCCGCGATTCCGCACTGTCCGCACCGCGTCGCGAAATGAAATAGTGCCTGCCGCAACGTGGGCGGAATACTCTCCGAGACTATGCCCTGCCAAATACGAGGGACGGATGCCTTTTTCATTTAATATGCGATAGGCGGCAACCGACACGGTCAAGATCGCAGGCTGGGTAATCTCGGTGAGGCGTAACTGCTCCTCGGGACCCTCGAAACAAAGTTGCGAAAGTTTATATTCCAGAGCGTCATCGGCCTCTTCGAAGGTCTGCCGCGCGATGGGATAAGCATCGGCAAGATCCTTTCCCATGCCGACGGCTTGCGAACCTTGTCCAGGAAAAATAAATGCGATGGGATCGGAGGAGGTTGGGGATGAAGGAATTGTTGCCATTTAGTTCGATGATCGAATGGCTACGGCTTCGCGGTGACTGCCGCTTCGGGCTCATTTACCAGCGCGTCAAGATGCTTGAGCATTTCTTGCACCGTTAACGAGTACATCTCGCGGTCAACGCCTTCTCCAGACTCAAGTGCTGTTTTCAGATAATGCCCGGCAATTTCTATGGCCAGCGAATCCGTAATGCTTTTGCCGGTTCGGTTCTTATATTCAACCCATGCAGGCAACGGCAACGCCACCCAGACTGGACGCCCGTCCACAAGGAATTTGATGTCTACCGCGTCGGCATGCCGCGTAGCGACGGCAACGATCAGGGCCTGATAAATGCAGTGGACTTCCCTCTTGGACCAGCGGTCTGCGGCATTAAAATCGCGATACATACCGAATAAAACTATACCGGAGAGAGTTGGCGTCGGCAAATTTACTATCGGTTCCGGATCCGTAAAATTATTTCAGAAACATTGAATGAATTATCATGGCTAACTAACTACTTCATGAAAAACCTTGGCATCCTTCTTTCCGGACGCGGCTCGAACTTCGAAGCGATTGCGAAAAACGTTGCTTCGGGCGAAATTCGCGACGCGCGAATTACTGTGGTCATCTCGAATAAACCCGGCGCCGGTGGGCTCAACGTAGCCAGCCGGTTCAACCTGAACACGGTCGTTATACCCTCGAAAGGCAAGCAACGCGAAGAGCATGATCGCGAGGTCGTCGCTGCTTTGCAGCAGTCGAAAGTTGACCTGGTTTGCCTGGCTGGATACATGCGGCTACTATCGCCATGGTTCGTGCAACAGTTTCCTCATCGAATTCTGAACATTCATCCTTCTTTGTTGCCCGCCTTCCCCGGCTTGGAAGCGCAGGAACAAGCCTTCGCTTATGGAGTGAAAGTCGCCGGATGCACAGTTCACTTCGTGGATGAAGAACTGGATCATGGCGCAATCATCGTTCAGAAGGCAATCCCAGTGCTCGATCAGGACGATGAGCATACGCTCACCTCGCGAATACTGGAGCAGGAACACATCGCATATTCCGAGGCGATCAATATCGTGCTCGGGGGAAAGTTTGAGGTTGTCGGCAGACGGTTAGTGACGACCGTCACAGACAAACAGGTTCCTCTTCGGTAATTTCGAATTGTCAGATTTTCGGATTGCCAAAGTGAACCCATGAAGCCTGCCGATGAACTAAAAATGCGCACGAAGAAATTCGCAATACGGATAGTAAAGCTCTTTCAAGCATTGCCTCACAGGGACGATGCTCGTACTCTCGGAAAGCAGCTACTTCGTTCCGGAACCTCAGTGGGCGCTAACTACCGCGCGGTGTGCCGCTCCAGATCGAAAGCAGAATTTCTTGCTCGGTTGGGAATTGTGGTAGAAGAAATTGACGAAACCGTGTTTTGGCTCGAACTGCTTGTCGAATCGAACATCGTTTCTCAACAGCGACTAGGAAGTCTTCAACAGGAGGCCAAAGAACTATTGGCCATATTTGCGAGTTCGCAATTAACCGCTAAAGGACTTGGTTCAAATTCGGCAATCCCCAAATCGGACAATCCGTAAATTTACAGTCCCCATCGGTATAATCTCTTCGATGCCATTCGCTCCGGTTGACGAACAAATTGCCTACATAAAGAAAGGATCTGCGGAAATCATCCGCGAGTCCGAGCTTCGAGCCAAACTCGAAAAGTCAAAGGCCACAAACAGCCCGATGCGCGTCAAAGCGGGGTTTGATCCCACCGCACCCGACCTTCATCTTGGGCACACCGTCCTCTTGCGCAAGCTGAAACATTTTCAGGACCTGGGACACTCTGTCACATTCCTAATCGGAGACTTTACGGCGATGATTGGCGATCCCACGGGCCGCTCGGTTACTCGTCCGCCGTTAAGCTCAGAAGACATCATGCGCAATGCAAAGACCTACATGGCGCAGGTTTACAAAATTCTCAATCGCGCGACCACACAGACGCGCTTCAACAGCGAGTGGCTCGCGAAGATGGGTGGTGAAGATTGGATTCGGCTGGCGGCGAAATACACAGTGTCACAGATGCTCGAACGCGAGGAGTTTCACAAACGTTTTCAGGAAGAGAAACCCATCGCGCTACACGAACTTCTCTATCCCTTGTCACAAGGATATGACTCGGTCGCCCTCAAGGCCGACGTTGAACTGGGCGGCACGGATCAGAAATTTAATCTCCAGGTCGGACG
>DASYGR010000217.1:0-11256 GCA_035999525.1 Terriglobales bacterium | reverse complement strand
AGGATCCCCACAATCTCGGAGCCGCCATCCGGACCGCCGATGCCGCCGGCGCTGACGCGGTGATTATTCCGGAGCGCCGGGCTGCCAGCGTGACCGCGATCGTGGCGAAGGCGTCGGCAGGAGCCAGCGAGCACCTGCCGATCGCGAAAGTTACAAACATTGCGCGCACTCTCGAAGAATTGAAGGCTAAGAATATCTGGACGGTTGGCCTGGACGAGCGCGGTCCGCAGGGCTACGACGCTCTGGACTACAACATGGATTGCGCTATCGTCCTAGGCTCTGAGGGCAAGGGAATTCATCAGCTGGTGGCGAGGAAGTGCGATTTTCTTGTTTCCATTCCGATGTTGGGAAAAGTTTCTTCATTGAATGTTTCTGTTGCCGCGGGCGTGATGCTGTATGAAATTGTGCGCCAGCGGAGAATCAGCGCGGAGTCTGCGAAATCGAAATGAAATGGCTGTGGTTGACCCTTGCGGTCTGTGCACTGCAGACCTCGGCACGATCTCTCGACCGAGGAGCGTTCACTTTTACCAACTACAGCCTTACTGCCCGCATCGAGCCCGAGCAACAACGTATCGGCGTTCGCGGCAGAGTAACTTTACGCAACGACTCCACCTCATCGCAGAAATACGCTTGCCTGCAAATCTCATCAAGTTTAGGTTGGCGTTCGATTCAGGTAGACCGAAAGCCCATCGAGTTCATTTCGCAAATCTATACCTCTGACATTGATCATACCGGCGCACTTTCAGAAGCAATTGTTACGTTGCCTCAGGAGGTTGCGCCACATGGCTCAATCGAATTGGATGTCGGATACGAAGGTACTATTTCGCTGGATACGACGCGGCTGGAGCGAATCGGCGTGCCAAAAGAAGTTGCGAAGCATAACGACTGGGACGAGATAGGCAAATCATTCACTGCCGTCCGCGGCGTTGGGTACGTGACCTGGTACCCAGTGGCAATGGAGTCGGCGAATTTATCGGATGAGAATGCGGTGACCGAGACTGTCGGGCGATGGACGCAACGGCATGCCGAGTCAACGATGATGGTAACTTTCGAATCCACATCGCGAGATCAGATTTTCTTCAGCGGAACGCCGGATGTGTTCTCAGTAAATGCGGATAAGGACATCGTCAAGGTAGCAGTGTTCAGCGTAGTCAGGTTCGGAATCAACGTACCAACCTTTGTAATCGGGAACTATCAAATGCTCCCAGCTACAGATATGTCCACGATTGCATACATGCCTGGTCACGGTGATGCATCGAAGGCGTACGCGGACGTGATGACCAAGCTCGATCTATTCCTGCCTGTCGGAGGGAAACCGCACTTGCAAGTGATTGAGCTCTCTGATCCGGATGCGGCTTCCTTCGTGACAGAGGGAACTCTGCTGATTCCGTTCAAGCCCTCAGTCACGCCGGATGTGGAACTCACACTGGTTTATGCATTCAGCCGGCAACTGGTGCGTTCTCCACGGCCCTGGATTCAGGAAGGCCTGGCCCATTTGGCCCAAGTTCTACACATCGAGCAGCTACACGGCCGACAGAAGGCTCTCGACTACCTGAATGTGCACCGCGCGATACTGCTCAATGCTGAAAAGACGGAGACAACGAGCCCACCCGCCGTGGGGAACAATCGGGAAGTGGATCACTCTCTTATCAATGGGCAAGACGACATATATTTGCAAACTAAAGCAATGAACGTTTGGTGGATGTTACGCGACATGTTAGGTGGGCTAAACGGTTTGGTCGAATACAAGGCGCAGGAGGATAAAGACCCCGCCTACATGCAGAGATTGCTTGAAAAGCAAACGCATAAAGACCTGGAATGGTTCTTCGATGACTGGGTTTATCGCGATCACGGTTTGCCGGATTTTCGGGTGGACTCGGTTTATCCGCGCAAATTGGTCAACGGAGGTTATCTTGTCACCGTGACGGTCGAGAATCTCGGAGGCGCGGGAGCCGAGGTTCCTGTAACCTTGCGAACGGACACCGAAGAAATCAGCAAACGGTTGGAAGTGCATGCTAAATCGAAAGCATCCATCCGAATCGAGACTGTGACCATTCCGCGAGAAGTGGTTGTGAACGACGGAAGCGTTCCGGAGAGCGATATGAGCAACAATAGTTACAAGGTTGTATTATCCGCGAATTAAGTTGAGTGAGGATTCGATGACCGAGGCCGAATTCAAAAGACACATTGAGGCGGCGGAAAACAATCCGAAGCAGCTGGCGGCGGCTGTCTTAGGGTTGTCTGCTGAGAATTTGCGTCATAAACCGGCGCAGGACAAATGGTGCATTCTGGAAATTCTGGGGCATCTTGCCGATGTTGAGATCATGTTTGGGCACCGAATTCGCCAAATACTGGCGGAGGAGAAGCCTGTCATTGCGCCCATGGATCAAAATGCCTGGGCGCGAAATCTGGGATATATGGAAACTCCTCCTGCGGAAATGATCGCGCTCTTCGGAATAAACCGCCACCATAACCTGCGTGTCCTGCGGCGTACAAAACCGGAAGACCTAAGCAAGTCTGCCTATCATCCCGAGCTAAAGCGCGATGTGCCTCTCAGCGAGATCGTGGAGAAACTCGACACACACACGGAAAATCATTTGCGGCAGATTGAGAAATTGAAAAGAGACTCGAAATAGCGGCCCAAATCTCTTGTCCCTTTCGTAACGGTGGAGTGGCAGTATCGGCCCGTTATTCCCGCCGCGGTCTTCCATTCCGGGGTAAACTGTATTCATGTATACCGCCGACGTACTGAACCGTGTTCAAGCCTTGCGAGAGGAAATAGCAGCCATTCGTGGCATGAACGACAAATTTTCAGAACAGGAAAAGCCAGCCGGACTGGCGATACGCGCCAATGGAGACCGGGAGAGCCGCCTCAAAGAAATCATGCTGGAGCTGTCCGGAATCGCGAAGGATCAGCATCCGTAATTTTTTCCCAGACAATACTAAGCCGTGCAAGACGAACAGCCGCAGCTCTTGCGGCTTTTCTATTGACCGGTTCACAAGCCGGAGCAGCGGTCGCTGCCATATAATCGCTAGATTAAAGTGCCAGTTAGTCTAGACCAAATTGTTGCTGCTACAAAGCTCAGAGTGGCTGCGTCCAAGCGTTCGACGAATTTAGACGAACTGGAGCAGCGGGCGCAAGCTCATGTACCGCGCGGCTTTCGGGATGCTCTGGAGTGGAAAAACAAACATGGGATCGCGATTATTGCCGAGTTGAAAAAGGCGTCCCCGTCGCGCGGATTGATCCGTGCGGATTTTGATCCGGAAAAACTGGCTGCGGAATTGGAAGCTGCGGGCGCGTCAGCTTTATCGGTATTGACCGACGAGCAATTCTTTCACGGGTCTCTGGAGAATCTGCGACGAGCGTCAGCGAGCACAAGACTTCCCTGCCTTCGCAAAGATTTCATCGTGGACGAGTTTCAGTTGCTCGAAGCGCGCGCGAATTCCGCAGACTCGGTCTTGTTGATCGTCGCGGCGCTGAGTCCGAAAGATCTGGCCGCACTCACGCGCCGGGCTGCCGAATTCGATTTGGACGTTCTATGTGAAGTTCACGATGAAAAAGAACTTCAGATTGCGAGCGATGCGGGTTGCAATCTGATTGGGGTGAACAATCGCGACTTGAAAACATTCAAGGTTGATCTGGAAACTGCGCTTCGTCTGGCACAGTTAATTCCAAAAGATGTATTGAGCGTCGCGGAGAGCGGCATAAATACGGGTGCTGATATTTTCCGGCTGCGCACAGCAGGATTTAGAGCGCTCCTCATTGGTGAATCGTTGATGAGAGCCGAAAAGCCAGGCGAGGCGTTGCGTAAGTTGTTGGCAGAAGCCTCTGGAGTGGCTTCGAGTCTCTAAAGCTTTGCGGGACGGGCGAGGACGCCGTCTCTCGTGAAGCGTTCGGTTGCCAACGACCAAAGACGAACGACCAACGACCGTTTCATGACTTGGATCAAAATTTGCGGAACCACGAATCTCGAGGACGCGGTGATGTCGGTCGAAGCGGGCGCCGATGCGTTAGGGTTTGTGTTTTATAAGAACAGTCCGCGAAACGTTACGCCAGAGGTTGTGAGAGAAATTGTGGCAAAGCTTCCCGTGAAGATTGAGAAGGTTGGCGTGTTCGTGAACCAATCGTTTGAGTTCATGGAGAGCGTCGCAGCTCGAACCGGCCTGACCGGAGTTCAACTGCACGCCGATCTATCAGGCGATAACAACACAGTCGGGGCGCCGAGCAATGCGCGAATAAAGAAATACTTGGTTATATCCGCCGAACAGTTTTTTGACTCGCAAGGGAAGTTTGACTCATTTGCGGTGTCGGTTAGAAATCAAGAGTCAGAGAAGTGGATCAATGCTTTGTTTTTGGATTCGGGAACTTCGCAACAGCCCGGCGGTACTGGTATCGCATTCGATTGGCTCAAAAGCGCGCCTATAGCGGAAACCATCCGCCGGTCAGGGTTTGACCTTGTGGTCGCGGGCGGCCTCAATTCCGGAAATGTCGCCGAAGCAATCCGTATACTAAATCCTTGGGGCGTTGACGTTGTCTCAGGCGTCGAAGCATCGCCCGGCAAGAAAGATCCAGAAAAGGTTCGAGCGTTTATAAGCTCAGTCAGGCAGGCTGACAAGAAAAAATAGTATATGGCGACTGCAACGGTAACGAGAGCGAAGAAAGTTTCGGCGAAGCCAGTTCCCGGCCGCTTCGGCGCGTATGGCGGCCGGTATGTGCCCGAAACGCTGATGGCCGCGCTCGAAGAACTGGAACGCGAATACGAAAAAGTAAAGCGAGACAAGAAATTTCAAGCGCGATTGGTTGAGTTGCTGCGAACTTATGCGGGACGTCCGACGCCGCTGTTTTTTGCTGGCCGCCTGACGCAGAAATTGGGTGGCGCGAAAATTTATCTCAAGCGCGAAGATCTTCTTCACACCGGCGCCCACAAAATTAATAACTGTCTAGGGCAAGGTCTGCTCGCCGAGCGCATGGGCAAGCGCCGAATTATCGCGGAAACTGGGGCGGGCCAGCACGGTGTCGCGACAGCAACTGTGTGCGCATTGCTTGGATTCGAATGTGTCGTGTACATGGGCAGCGAAGACATGCGACGCCAGGAGCTCAACGTATTTCGCATGCGGCTGCTTGGAGCGGAAGTCCGTGGGGTGCATTCAGGATCGCGCACTCTAAAAGACGCGATCAACGAGGCCATGCGCGACTGGGTCACCAATGTGCGGACCACGCATTATCTGCTGGGAAGCGTTTTGGGGGCTCATCCGTATCCGACCATGGTGCGGGATTTTCATAAAGTGATCGGCCGCGAGGCGCGCGCCCAGATTCTGAAAGCTGAAGGCAAGCTGCCCACGGCAATTATCGCTTGCGTCGGAGGCGGATCAAACGCGATCGGAATCTTTTACGAATTCATCAAAGACAAGAAAGTGAAATTCATTGGCGTGGAAGCGGGAGGATGTGGCGACGGCCTCGGCGAGCATGCAGCGCGGTTTCGCGGCGGTTCTCCCGGCGTGCTCCAGGGAACATATTCGTACGTTTTGCAGGATGCTGCCGGGCAAATCGCGGCTACGCATTCTGTCTCCGCGGGGCTGGATTATCCGTCGATTGGTCCAGAGCACGCGTGGTTAAAAGATGCAGGCCGTGCGGATTACGTCCCAGCTTCGGATGCAGAGGCGCTTGAGGCGTGTACGCTGTTGGCGCGCACCGAAGGGATCATTCCCGCACTCGAATCTGCGCATGCGGTTGCGGAGGTTATCAAGCGGGCACCGGAGATGAAGAAGTCGGATATTGTCATCGTGAACATTTCGGGCCGCGGCGACAAGGACATCGGCATTCTGCGCGAGAATCTGAAGCTGGGTTAGCTTGTCTCGGCTGTACCGGAATCACTCGCCTGTCCCAATCGATTGCAGCATCCGCATGTGCCTTAAATCCGCGCCGTCTTGATATTCAACGAGATCTAGCTCGATAGAATCGTCGCCGCCTTTTGAAATAATCATTCCGGTCTTGCCGTTGCCGAGATCAACCACATTGATCAGATTAGGCAATACATAGTCGAACCCCTCGTATCCGGAGGTGCGCTTTTCTATAGCGAGGATGTGTAGCTCGGGCGACGGCGAAATCCACGCTCCAAGGGCATAACTGGTCCTGTCCAGGTCTTTCTCAGGCTTCCATTCAGCTCGCGCGTAGTACCGCAACGGGCCATCGGCCGTCCGGAAAGCCTGCATCTGGAAAACACGCGAGGTTCTCCCCGCGCGCCGTCGTTGTATATCTGTCGCAAATTTGTTCATCTGCTCGGTGAGCAACGCAACGGCTCGGGATTGAACACCGAACTCCACTGGTTCATTTTCCAATCGAGTCCACACTGCCGGAATCCTTGTAATAGATCTAACATCAGATTTTTTCTCCGGATACCTCCGCAAGACGTAGTAATCTTCGCGGAAGTACGGTAGATCTTTGTCATCCAACGTGGCCAGTGCGCCGACGTACGAGTCATTTCCAACCGGCTCATCGGTCTCGCAGCCTACGAATGTGGTCAGGGCAACCGTAGCGATGTGATTCTCTTCCAGAAGCAGGTCATAGTGGCCGCCAAGGCTAAATCGCTCCGAGGCAGCCCCTTTTTGAAAAGGAGCAATGAAACTAGCTGACACCGCTACCGGGTCGAAGAACAGAGTTGCCACCGGAGTAAGCTTCATTTCGGTAGCGGGTAGAGTTCCGTTGAACTTTACCGCGTCAAAGTACACGATGACACGATTGCGGTCATAACGGCCTGCCAGCCAAAATCGTTGGGGCTGACCCTGAGCGAAGGCCGTGCCATGTTGCGCTGCAATCCCAACGACTAGAAAAACCAGGCACAACGCTAAAGATTTCGAGAAGCCGATTGCAGTGCAGGCCATAGAGAGTCCTTCTTCAGTGATCGTCAGCGATTTATGAGCTGATCGTAGGCTTTGTGATCGCCGATCCAAAACCACAAATATCCATCATTCCGTTTGATGGCAAGAGCTCTATAATTCAGCGTAACGCGGGCTGACCAGATTTCCTCTCCGCGCCGGTCCCCTACTTTCTTGAATTGCAATGAAGGATGCTGCGGATTTTCCCGCAGCAATCCGAACTGCTTGTCAGCTCGGATCCGTATTTCGTGTGGAAGAGCATGGTATTGTGTCCAGAACTCGGTTGAGGCGGAGTGCTGCATCTGGACTAGAGCGGCCGAATACGGCCGTTCTTTTCATCTTCCAGGGCGCGATCAATCGCCGCGTCGAGTCGCCCGGCGGAAAGGTCGGAAGAGAGCCGAGTATCGATCGGGTGAGGGTAGTGCTCATCCAGCCAGGCGTACAGTTCCGCGATCTCCCTCGTACTGAGAGTTTCGATCGCACGTTCGATGTCTTTGACCGTGCCGGGAGCCATGACTCACCTTTGCAGTGATTATCCTATGAGCAAGCCCGGCAAGCAAGGAAAGATCGAATGAACCGGTTATCAAAGAGCTTTGCAGCGCGATCGTCTCTGCAATCTAGAATCTAGGCATGCCCTTACACTTCGCCCATTATCCCTCCCTCGTTGCCTATGTCACCTGCGGCGACCCCGACCTCGCGACAACTCTCGAGATCGTGCTCGCTGCCATCGCCGCAGGCGCGGACATAATCGAACTCGGGGTTCCCTTCAGCGATCCTGTCGCCGATGGCCCGGTAATCCAGCGTGCGAGCGAACGTGCTTTGAAAAATGGAACAAGCCTCGAACATGTTCTGAAACTGGCTCAGGAAATCCGCAAGAAATCTCAGGCCGGGTTGATTATCTTTTCTTACCTGAATCCAATAATCCGCATGGGCATCGCCAAGTTCGGCACCGCTGCTGCACAAGCCGGAATAGATGGAGCTCTAGTCACTGATCTTCCGATGGAAGAAGCCGGGGGCTATCTTTCCGAAATGCGAAAGCGAAATCTGGCCACGGTATTTTTAGCCGCTCCTACCAGCACCGACGGCCGCTTGAAGCAGATCGCGAAAGCGTCGACGGGATTCGTCTACGCAGTTTCGCGGACCGGCGTAACTGGAGCGCAGAGGCAATTTCCCGAAGACGCCCAGGCCCTGGTTAAACGCCTGCGCGGCTTTACCAAACTGCCCATCGCCGTCGGCTTCGGTATTTCGACCTCTGCACAGTTCGCAAGTGTGGGCAAATTTGCTGATGCCGCAGTAGTCGGCAGTGCGATTGTGGAGACCGTCGAGCGTAATCCGGGCAAAGAAGCAGAGTCTGTGGCACAATTTGTAAGGTCGTTGGTCGTTGGCCATTAGTCGTTGGCAAAACCTCTTGTGCATTTGGCTTGTAGGGAAGCAAAAGGCCAATGACCAAGGACGAAAGACCAACGAATGAATTTCCATGGATATTTCAGATTGGCGCGTGAAGATTGACGAGATTGATCGCAGGCTGGTAGAGCTGTTGAGCGAGCGTGCACACGCTGCGCATGAGATCGGCAAACTTAAGAGCAAGATCGGAATGCCCATCTACGAGCCCGACCGGGAGCGTACGGTTTTTAATAATGCGACAAAAGTGAATAACGGCCCGCTGCCCAATCGCGATCTCCTCCGGATTTATGAACGGATTATGGACGTGATGCGCCAGATACAGCGGGAGGAAATTGCGCCGGACGAACCAAAGACCGCGTCCGGACTCGGCGAAACAGAATTGGATAATGATGTAAATGATTAAGCTAGTGATCGGGTAACTTTTCATTTATAGATCCCGGCGGGTTGAGCTGGAAGCTAAGAGCCAGAAGCGTTTTTAACTACTTATGATCGTTGCAATGCAAGAAACCGCGAGTGAAGAACAGATCCAGCAGGTCATTGAGCACTTGGTCCGTATGGGGTTCTCCGTGCACCGCACTACCGGCGAACGGCAGTCGGTGCTGGCGGCGGTTGGCGCTCGGATTGATTTCGACACTCGCAATCTCGAAGTTTTGTCCGGCGTCGAGCACGTTCACCGCATCAGCGCTCCCTACAAGCTCGCGGGGCGCAGCTTTCGTCCCGAAGGCACCATCATTGAGTTTTCCAACGGACTGAAGGTTGGCGGCAATGAAGTCGTCGTAATGGCCGGGCCGTGTTCTGTGGAATCTCGAGAACAGCTTTTTACCATCTCCGAATCAATCGCCAAGGCTGGCGCACGCGCGCTTCGTGGCGGCGCATTCAAACCGCGCAGTTCGCCATATTCGTTCCAGGGAATGGGACTTGAAGGGCTCAAGTTGCTGCGAGAAGCAGGCGAACGTTTCAAGCTGCTGGTCATCAGCGAAGTGATGGAGATTTCGCAAATCAGTTTGATGATGCCATACGTAGATATTTTTCAGGTAGGCGCGCGCAACATGCAGAACTTCAATTTGCTTCGCGAACTGGGAAAAGAGAAGAAGCCCGTGCTGCTGAAGCGCGGGATCGCGGCGACAATCGAAGAATTATTGCTGTCCGCCGAATACATCATGGCGGGCGGAAATTACGAAGTGATCCTCTGCGAGCGCGGCATCCGAACTTTCGAAACTTACACCCGTAATACGCTCGACATCAGCGCCATTCCGGTTGTTCACAAGCTTTCGCATCTGCCGATGGCATCTGATCCGTCTCATGGCACTGGGTTGCGCGATAAAGTTCCGCCGATGGCGCGAGCTTCGGTGGCGGCGGGAGCTGACGTTTTGTTAATGGAAGTCCATCACGATCCTGATAAAGCTTTTTCGGACGGTGCGCAGTCTCTTTATCCGGAGCAGTTTTCGAAGTTGATGGATGAACTCAGAATGATCGCGCCAGCGGTTGGCCGAACCATCGCGTAAAGCCTTTCCCAACGGAGGCACTGAGACACGGAGAAAATCTTTAAGGCGCGTTTGATGTTATGAGTGTTTAGTCTTTTTCTCGCTGTCCCAGTGCCTCCGCGGTAATAATTCCCACATGCCCTTTCGCCAGATCAGCATCGTTGGAACCGGACTGATCGGTGGCTCTCTTGGCCTCGCGCTAAAAAAATCTGGCTACACGGGGCGGATTATCGGCTGCGACCGCGCACCGGTTCTGGACCGTGCCCGAAAGAAGGGCGCGATTGACGAAGGAAGAACCAATGCTTCCGACGCGGTCCGGGGAAGCCAAATTGTCATTCTCGCCACTCCCGTTGGCTCAATCATTGATCTGATCAAAGAATTGGGTCCGGCGTTGCCCGCGAAAACATTACTGACCGACGTGGGCAGTACGAAATCGGAAGTGCTCGCGAGCGCGCGCGGGGTATTCAGCAAAAATCTTGGCAGGCGTTTCCTCGCTGGACATCCCATGGCCGGCAAAGAACAAACTGGGGTAGACTTCGCCGATCCCGATTTATTTCGTGATGCAGCCTGGTTCCTCACGCCGGTCGCGGGACAAAATGTTTACGATGGATTGAGCGGAGAATTTATTGGGTGGCTGGAAAGGATTGGGTCGCGCCTCGTCAGTATGGACGCCGAAGAACACGATCAGCTCTGCGCCTGGATCAGTCATTTGCCGCAGATGATCTCCACGGCACTCGCTGCCACATTAGTAGATGAATACGGCGAAGATGCGCCGTTGCTCGAGGCCGGCGGACGTGCATTGCGGGAAATGACACGGATTTCTGCGAGTCCCTACTCAATGTGGCGCGACATTGCGCTGACCAATAAGAAAAGCATTCGCGATGCCCTCTTGAAGCTCGAACAACGCCTCGCTCACATTCGCGAAAATTTGGATACGCGCGAATTGGCGATGGAATTTGAGCGGGCGCATCATTTGAGGAAAGCTTCGTCCGCAAACTCACCACGGAGACGCGGAGCCACGGAGAAAAAATCTTGAAGCATGTTCTGCTGTACCATGTCCAAACAATAGCCCGCTTAAACCGAAATCCAAAAGTCACCATTTAAGCTTTTTCTCTGTGTCTCCGTGCCTCCGTGGTGAAATTGTTCTAGAATTTCCGCATGCGTAAAGTCGTAGCCAATGCGGATGAAGCCATCTCCGACATTTTTGATGGCGCGACCATCATGATCGGCGGCTTCGGATTATGCGGCATTCCAGAAAACCTCATCCGCGCCCTCGTCCGCAAAGGCGTGAAGAATCTCACAACCATCAGCAACAATGTTGGAGTGGACGGCTTTGGCATGGGCCTATTGCTGGCGGCGGGGCAAATTCGCAAACACTTTGGATCGTACGTCGGAGAGAACAAGTTGCTGGAAGAGATGGTTATCAATGGGCGCATTGATCTCACGTTAGTGCCGCAGGGGACTTTCTCCGAGCGCATTCGTGCGGGAGGTG
>DASYGR010000208.1:0-22081 GCA_035999525.1 Terriglobales bacterium | reverse complement strand
CTTCGCGTCCTCTACACACTGCCCGTCATCTGGCTTGTCGTCTCTTTGGTCTTCCTGCTAATCCACCTGGTTCCGGGTGACCCGATTCTTCAAATGCTAGGCGAAGGCGCGCCGGCGACCGATATTCAGGCTGCCCGGCATGCCTATGGTCTCGATGTACCGCTAGGGCAACAATATATTCATTATTGGAAAGGCGTTCTACACGGCGATCTCGGACCATCGGTCAGATTCAACCAAAGTGTCACGAGCCTGATCGCGCAACGTTATCCGTACACCCTGCAATTGACGATCGCGGCTCTAGTGGTTGCGATCTTGCTGTCAATTCCCGCAGGCGTCCGGTCAGCACAGAGGCGAAATCGCTGGGACGACCGCATGTTGAGTGTAGTAAGCCTCTTCGGACTATCGTTTCCAAATTTTGCGCTGGGTCCGATATTGATTTTATTTTTCTCCATCAAGTTGGGATTGCTTCCAGTGTCAGGCTCCGGCAGTTTCGCGCATTTGATCTTGCCAGCTATCACGATGGGGGGCGCTTTGGCGGCGATTCTCACTCGCATGGTCCGCACATCCATGCTGGAAGAGCTCGGACAGGACTACATCCGCACCGCCCGCGCCAAAGGATTGCCAGAGCGGACGGTCGTGTATCGCCACGCTCTGCGGAATGCAATGATTCCAGTCATCACGGTCCTGGGCTTGCAGTTCGGCGCGTTATTGGCGGGAGCGATCGTGACTGAGACGATCTTTTCGTGGCCCGGAATTGGCAGGCTTACTATCCAAGCCATCAGCAATCGCGATTACTACTTGGTGCAGGGATGCATTCTGGCGATTGGTTTGACGTATGTCGCAGTCAACTTCCTGACGGATCTTTTGTACTCGGTGGCGAATCCGAGGATAAGGCAGTGAGACTCTCGCTATGAACGCGCACGAATACGTGATCCCCATACTTACGGCCGTAATAGGTCTCGTTGGTGTCCTTGTCGGCGGCATTATTGCAAACTGGAACAACAAAAGAGAACAGCGCAGAACGATGCTGCAGCAGCAATTCTCCGAGTTTTATGGGCCGCTGCTCGCGCTGCGCAGCCAGATAAAAGCCAAATCGGAGCTGCGCGCGCGGCTCTCTCAGTTGGTATGTGAAGAAATGCCACGCGAACTTTCAGGCCTGCCTCCACAGGCGAACGGCATAGTCGAATCAGAGTTCAGAGCGTCAGATCGAATGATCGACTACAACAACAGGCAGATAGAACAAGATCTCCTGCCAGCTTACAAGGAGATGAGGGATCTCTTCGTGAGTAAGATGTACCTAGCTGAGAGGGCGACGCTGCCGTATTTGCCGGAACTCGTCGAGTTTATTGAAATATGGGACCGCTGGATGGATAAATCACTTCCCAGAACAGCCTTGACGGGAGTGAATCATAGCGAGAATCGACTTTATCCTTTTTACGATGAGATCGAGGAACAGTTTGAATCGCTCAGACAGAAATTGTCTAAGTCCTAACACGAAGACCAACCCTTTGCTTTTGACCGGCCTGCGGTCAGACCAGTTCAATCGCTACCTCCTGCCTCACCAAGCGGCAGCCAGTCGCAAGCTCGACAGCCTGATATCACCTCCGATTGACAAGTGTTAAGCGACAGGCTACGATTTGCGGTTGACTTTCCGCATGGATGCCGCGGAGCATGAGATCTACGAACTTGATTTGGAAGACTATCACTAATCAGGAAGGAGAAGATTCAATGCCCATGAAGAATCCTCCCCATCCGGGAGATTTCATCCGCACCGAGATTATCCAACCTGCAGGTCTCTCGGTGACCGCGGCGGCAGCGGCGCTTGGGGTTTCCCGGCCCGCGCTGTCCAGCCTGTTGAATGGCAAGGCCGATCTCTCCGGCGACATGGCGCTCCGCATCGAAAAAGCGTTTGGGGTGAAGATGGATACGCTGATGCGCATGCAGTCCGCCTACGATATCGCTCGAACGCGTCTGCGTGAGAAGCAAATCCGCGTCCGTCGGATCTCGCAGCCGGCGGGGCTAAAGCGTTTCAAACAACTGATGAAGAACAATGCTGGAAACCTTTCGTTTGCCGGCCACGATGAGTAGCCTCGATCTTTGCGGCTGTTTCTTCCGGCCTCGTGCAGCTCTCTGATTAACCATGTCCACCGCCGCCATCTCTTTTCGCCGAGTCGCTCGCCATAATGTTCTCGCGGTGATCGGAATTGTCCTCGTAACAATTTTCACTTTGTCTGCGCTCTTTGCGCCTTGGCTGGCTCCGCAAAATCCTGCCCATATTGATCTGCCGGCGCGCCTGGCCGCTCCCTCGATCTCCCATTGGTGCGGCACCGACGAACTTGGCCGTGACATTTTGTCGCGCCTGATTTACGGATCGCGCATTTCAATGCTCGTCGGAACGTGCGTCGTCGCAGCATCACTAACCCTTGGTCTGATCATCGGATCAATCGCTGGATATTACGGAGGCAAGATTGACCGCTTCGTAAACGTTCTGGTGATGAATGCATTTTTATCGTTCCCCGGAATCCTTCTGGCGATTGCCTTCGTCGCTTTTCGCGGGCCCGGAATATTCAATCTGATATTGGCCCTCTCTTTGGGCGGGTGGGTCGGATACGCGCGACTAGTGCGAGCTCAAGTTCTTGCCGTGCGCGAGCGCGAATTTGTGGAAGCTGCAAAAGCGCTCGGGGCAACCGACCTGCGCGTGATCGTCCGTCACATTCTTCCTAACATTATTCAACCAATTGTCGTGCAGGCGGCGATTGGCATGGCTGGGGCAATTCTCGCCGAGGCGACCATGAGTTTTCTCGGACTCGGCGTCCCTCCTCCCACTGCGAGTTGGGGAGCGATGTTGAATGATGGACGAGCCCACTTGTTCGACGCCGCGCATTTAGTAATTTTCCCAGCACTCGCAGTCATGCTTGCAGTTTTGTCTTTTAACTTCATCGGTGACGCCCTACGCGACGTGCTGGATCCCCGGTCAAGAATCGAAGCTGGTTTGTAGCCGCATTTCGATTTAATCCTTTAACGGTGTATCTGCTTCAAAACCAACACTTCGCGGTTGTCACAGTTCTCCCGCAACATTTCTTTACACTCCGTGTTCAAACTCCCAGCAGCCAGAACCACCCAAAAGGCTGACGTAAATAATACGGAGGCGATGACGATATGAAAAAGCAATGGAGCAACATATTCCTCGTGGCGGCACTGGCTGCACTCGCTTTACCTGCCGTGGCGCAAACCGATACGACCACCCAACCACAAACCATTAACCAACGCAAAGAGAACCAGCAGGACCGCATTGGGCAAGGCATTCAGAGCGGCCAGATGACAGCCGGCGAAGCTGCCAACGTCGAAAAGAAAGAGTCCAACATAAATGGCGAAGAGCGCGATATGCGTAAATTGGATAATGGCCATCTGACCGCCTCTGATCGCGCCACGCTGAACCAGCAGCAGAATCAACTCTCCAACAAAATCTATCAGGACAAGCACAATGCAGCGGTACAGAGCACAGATCCGAAAAGTGAGGTTGGGAAGCGAGCTGAAAATCAGCAGGATCGCATCGCCCAGGGCGTAAAGAGCGGACAGCTCACCTCTCGTGAAACTGCCAATCTGGAATCAAAAGACGCCCGTATCAATCGTGAAGTTCGCAACGATCGCGCCGCCAATGGTGGCAAGCTGACCGGGGCCGAAAGAGCGAAGGTCAATCGTCAGCAAAACCGAGTGTCGCGCAATATTTATCGCGACAAACATAATGGACGCAAACAGTAGATCGCCAAATCAACCTGTCGAAAGGGCGCGGCTTCAGGCCGCGCCAACATTTGTCCCGGCTCGTCTTGAGCCGGCCGACTCAAAACGTGCTGGCCTAACTTTTATGGCGATAGGTGATTTACCTTACGACCGCTTTCGCCATGATCAGCATCTTTCCAATGGCGGCTTATCATTTCTAGCATTTTGAATCCGGAGGATTTTAGAACATGAAAAAAGTTGGGTTGTCGTTAATCATCTCGCTCGGACTTATATTGAGTGCCTGCGGTGGTGGTGCAAATAGTTCTGGAAACATTAATGGAAATTGGGCCGCGACTTTGAGCGATCCAACCAACAACACTGGCCCAGATTTCGCTTTCACGACTACTTTTACCCAAAGCAGCGGTAGCAACGTGAATGTCGTGAACCTTGCATTTACGACGAAAGATTCGTGTTTCGGAACATCCGGAACCGAGACGGGATCATTTGGCCTGGCAGGGAATTTTAACGGCAATGTCACCGGAACATTCGCAATGACCATCCAGTCGGCCACCCCGACCGGAAACACTCTTACCTTGAACGGCACCGTGAACAATAGCACGATTAGCGGCACGTGGACTCTAACCGGTAATGCCGGATGTGCGGGAAACGGAACATTTACGATGAACAAGATGTAGCTTGGGGCCGAAGGTGGGGCGCGGGCGCTTTCTCGCTCGTGCCTACCTCATGCGCTGGCCTTGTCTGTTAAAGGAAGAATTTGTTCCGCATTCGCTGCGTCGAGTTCGAGTTGCTCTTGGCCGCTGAGAGCCGTGACTTTTCCGCGATAACTCTTTAAGTGCCGTTGTGCGGTCTCAAAGGCGTCTTGGGCCCTGTCGAGGTTTTTCCCGACGTTCTCGAATTGACTCTGGAAGTGGTCGAACGACTTTTGCGCCTTGGCTAGTTCGACGCGACTCTTCTCGAATCGGCTCGCGACTTCATACCATTTGTGGACCAGGGCGATGGTCTGAAGGGTCATCAGCAAAGTATTCGGTGAAACGGGGAACACGTGTTGCTGATTGAGCCAGTCAGCGAGTTCGCGATTGCGCACCGCCTCCATGTAAAGAGTTTCGCTTGGCAGGTACATTAAAGCGATTTCGGTCGTGCCGTGTTCCGGCTGAATATAGGCCTTGATGCGCTTCGCTTCCGCCTTCATGACGCGTACAAATTCGTGACGCGCCAACTCGATCTCTGCTTCCACATTGCTTTCAAATAGTGCAAGAACTTGCTCGCGAGGGAACTTCGCATCAATCGGCAGCCTTCGGTCGGGAAATTGGATCATGGCGTCCACGCGTCCGCCGCCATTTACCGTGCACTGCATTTCAAACATGTGCGCCGGCAGGAAATCCGCTAGCAGACGTTCCAAACTTGCTTCTCCGAAGGTGCCTCGAAGATGAGGTAATTTCAGTAAATTGTTCAAATCATTAATCGAATGCCCCAGTGCGCCGACTTCGCGTAATTGTTCCTCGGCAGCTTTCAGATGCTGCTGTACTTTTTCAAATTGCGCGAAGCCTTCTTTAATATTTTGATCCAACTTTTGCTGAACCTGATCGGTGATTGCGAGTAACTTCGCGTCCACGCGGTCGCGGATTGAATCCAGACTCTGCATGGTTTTTTGAGTCAGATTGTCGAATTCGGATTTGAGCTGCGAAGTGGTGAGAGCCAGCGAAGAGGTCAATTCCGTGCGAGCCTCAGCAAGCCGTCCCGCCTGCTCATGGCGTCCCGCTTTCATCTGTTCTTCAACGCCAGTGCGGATAGAAGAGAAGCCATCTCCAAGGCGATCGGCAACCTGCTGGCGGAGGTCGCCCTTGGTCTGCTCCAAACGCATGGCCATATCGGCAGTGGAGGCGGCAAACTGCTTCGAAAGCGTCTGATGCAGCGATTCCGCCTGCCGGGCAAGCTGCATGACAGCCTCAGAATGCCCGCTGGACTGGGCAAAGCGCTGATATAGCAACACCGCAAGCACCAGAAGTACTAGGTTCGAAACGAGAAGAAAGCCAAGCAGTAGTGTCTCCATTGTAATGATGCGTGACTGAATTCTAGAGCGTATCGTCCTAGGAACAAAGTAATAAGTTGCATCTCCTGGTTCTGAGCAGGGTTAATAAAACCATGTCTCGGACCATCATAATTTGGCTAGGCATTTTGCTGGTCGCGGAGGCAGTCGGGGCTCAAAACCCGCCACCAAAGCCAGCAACGGTGAACAACGTTTCGCTCCATCAATTTCCATCCGGGGCGAACGCCTTTCCCTTTGGATCTGAACGGGAGCGGAAGCTTTTTGATTTGGCGAACCAGGCCAGAATCGAGGCCGGACTTCCACCCTTGCGGGCCGACGAAGGATTGACTCAGGCGGCCCGTGCACACGCCGCGGCAATGGCTGCGCAACAACAGCTTTCGCACCAACTCTCCGGTGAGCCGGCGCTAACACAACGCCTGGCGGCAAATAGCAAGCTGCATCTCGACGTAGCCGGGGAAAACGTCGCCTATGCGGGAAGCGTGGAACAAGCGGCGGACAGCTTGATGCATTCTCCGCAGCATCGGGAAAATCTATTGAGCGCGGATTACAACGTGGCGGGGTTTGCGGTAGTACAAAGCGGACCGCGACTGTATGTAGTGCAAGACTTCGGCCACAGTTTGCCGACACTCTCCGTCAATCAAGCGGATAATGCAATCGCCGCCGGAATCACGCGTATGCGATCAGAAACGCGCCTTCCACAGCTGCGACAGGTGGATAGCACTGATGCGAAATCAACCGCGAGCGCCATGGCTCGCGCCGATTCCTTGAAGACTCCATCCCCGCAAGGCCGCTACATCATGCGTTACACCGCGATGGAACCGGGCAATCTGCCATCCGGAATTTCGCAGATCATCTCTGATCGCTCAGTAAACAGTTTCGCTGAAGGGACTTGCTACGCGAAGACCCTAAGCTATCCCAACGGGGCGTATTGGGTCGCGCTGATTTTCTATTAGACACCTCTGATAGCTTCCTCAATTTGTCTGCGTGAGCGTCTGTTCTGCTTTTCTTCTTTGCCGGCGAAGAAGACCCAAGTCGAAGGACCCTGCACCCCAAAAACATAGCCCTGGTTTGCAGGGGGTGTTTCGACTTGCTGAGCTTCCGCAAGCGGAAGCTCAGCCGCGCTCAACATGACAATTCCGTAGTGAGGTGACCAAGATGCTGATTGTGCTAACCTCGAACTTCGAACATGAACTCTGCGCCGCAAATCCGCATCGGCACTGCTGGCTGGTCTTATAAAGACTGGGATGGCGTCTTCTATCCTTCCGGAATGCAGCGGCGTAAAGAACATCCGTTGGAATATCTTGCGCAATGCTTTGATCTCGTCGAGATCAACACATCTTTTTATGGACACATCAAGCCGGAGTTGGCAAAGCTTTGGGCGCGGCGCGTGTCATCGAATCCGAACTTCGTATTCACTGCCAAACTGCACCGCTCGTTCACACATTCACCGCTGGCGGTGATGGAGCCAACATCCGCCGCCAGCATCAAGCCAAACGACGAAGACGAGAGATTGGCTCGCGAGGGGCTAGAGGCGCTGGCGTCTACGGGAAAATTCGGTGCGCTTCTCATTCAATTTCCAATTTCGTTCAAGAACACTTCGCTCAACCGGGAGTACGTGGAAGTATTGCTTCGGCAGTTCATCGAATATCCGCGAGTGCTGGAAGTCCGGCACTCGAGTTGGGACAATCCTGAGACTCTTGCTTCATTCACGCAAAATAACGTTGCATTCTGCAACATTGATCAGCCGCTGATTGGCAAATCTATCCAGCCAACTGAATACGTGACGTCGGGAATCGCATATGTGCGGATGCACGGGCGAAATTACGATCAGTGGTTTGAATCCGAAAACCGCGACGACCGCTACAACTATCTATACAAGCAATCCGAGCTGACCGGATGGAAAGAAAAAATAGAACGCATCTCAAAAAAGGCGGAAGTAACATACGTGGTTGCAAACAATCACTTCGAAGCCAAAGCCGGGGTGAACGCGCTACAACTGAAACATATGTTGACAGGGCAACGTGTCAGGGCACCGCAGCCGTTACTATCGCATTACCCCGAGTTGAAGAGTATCGCTGATCCTCTCCCGGATGCGGCGTCCAGCGGGAGTTTGCCTCTACTCGCGTAACAAAAGTCACACTACTGAAACAATTCTCCTGGAACATCCGCGGGAGTTGCGCGTATCTCCACTAACGTTTGATCGTGGGTTTCGTCAAATGAGAAAGCGGAGGAAGTTATGGACGCAAAATACAATTTCATCATTGACAGTTGGAGATGGCGGATCGGATTGAATGTAGCGGGATTCGCGCTATGGCTAACGGCGGCCGTGGGCCTGCTTAAATTAGCGGCTTGACGGTGTTTAAGATTTCAGAGAACAGAAATAAGCGTCAAAGATAAGGTAGGGGTCCTTCGACTTGGTTCTTCTTCGCTAGCGAAGAAGAACAGGCGCTCAGGATGACAAAAAAAGGTTCGGAGCTTAGCGAATCGCGACTGTTTCCCGCGCCGCATAGTGCGACTCGACGTAGTCATCCAGAATTTGAATGAACTCCGCCACGATTCGGTCGCCTTTCAACGTCGTGAACAGGCGTCCATCAACGTAAACGGGAGCTTTGGGCTCTTCAAATGTTCCGGGCAGTGAAATGCCCAAGCTTGCATGTTTGGATTCGCCGGGACCGTTGACCACGCAGCCCATCACCGCGACTTTCATTTCTTCAACGCCCGTGTAATTTTCTTTCCACACGGGCATTTGTGCGAGCAGGTAAGACTGAATCTGCTCCGCCATTTCCTGAAAGAAAGTGCTCGTAGTGCGGCCGCATCCTGGACAAGCCGTCACCTGTGGAGTGAAGCTTCGAATCCCTAACGATTGCAGAATTTGTTGCGCCACTCGAACTTCTTCGCTGCGATCTCCGCCGGGCGCGGGCGTTAGAGAAACGCGAATCGTGTCGCCAACGCCTTCTTGCAGCAAAACTCCCAGCGCAGCACTGGAAGCAACGATTCCTTTCGCTCCCATGCCAGCTTCAGTGAGTCCCAGATGCAGCGGATAATTGCAGCGTGACGCGAGCGAACGATAAACGTCAATCAGATCCTGCACACCGCTGACTTTTGCGCTCAAAATAATTTGGTCGGGACGCAATCCGTATTTCTCAGCAAGGGCGGCGGAATTCAACGCGCTTACCACCATCGCTTCCATCGTCACTTCGCGAGCGCCTTGAGGCTCGGGCAGGCGGGAATTCTCATCCATCATCCGCGTAAGTAATGCTTGATCGAGCGACCCCCAATTCACCCCGATGCGCACCGGCTTCTGGTTCTCCACGGCAACTTCAATCATGATTCGGAAGTTGGCGTCATCCTTACGCCCAATGCCCACGTTGCCCGGGTTGATCCGATACTTCGCAAGCGCGCGGGCGCACTCAGGATATTTCTTGAGCAGAAGATGTCCGTTGTAATGAAAATCACCAATGATCGGGACGCGAACGCCTTGACGGTCAAGCCGCTCAACAATTGGCGCAACCGCCGCAGCTGCGTCGTCGTTGTTCACAGTGACGCGAACAAGCTCAGAGCCAGCTCGTGCCAGGGCCGCGACCTGCTGAACCGTGGATGGCACGTCAGCAGTATCTGTATTGGTCATGGATTGCACCACGACCGGTGCATCGCTGCCCACGCGAACGCCGTTAATCAAGGCCGTTACACTTTTCCTGCGTTTAATGTCCGCCATTGGGAAGCTCTATTTTAACATGTGAAAAGGGCGTTCTCGGTGCTGCCGCACTCCAGCCCGAATACGTTGCAATTAGCAGCCAGCAAGCATAGGCGTTTGGCGATCCCGGGAACGGAGCCAGAATTCGACCAGAAACGTGTTGATGGAGAAACCAATCCAAAAAGCGATACCGAAAAATTGACTCGGCGCAAGGTGGGTTAGACGACTCGTGGCGAAGAAAATCCCCATCACTGGACGAGTTGTAGCAATTCCAAGAAGGATTGCGATCGCACGCAACATCCATCGTCGTTTCTGAAGCTGCTGGCTGTGCTGTAGATGCGAGTATGAACGAAATAACGAGTACAGAAAAAGGCTGTTAAAGAACAGAACCGCGGAGCGTTCAACCCATCCGCCAATGGAATAAACACTCATTGCATAAGCGGTAAATCCGACGACTGCGCCGAGTGGGTAGATCAGGCGTTCTGGCCAGACAGCGTTGGCAAATCTGCGGAAAACCACAAAAGGGGATACCAGTACAAAGGCCAGTGCGGTAAGAATGTGCAGAAGCGTAAGCGTCGCATGAGACGCGAATACTGCGTCCAACGCCGCCAATTGGAGCGGAGCGGACCGCGGGGGACGGGCGAGCGCGATCACCCGGCGGAAGACTACTGCAACCGAGATCACCGTGCAAACCCAGAACCCAACCCGAATCCAAAGAGGAGATCGCCGTTGATTTCGTCCAGCAGCGCCCGCAATACCGGACTGTGAGGTAATGTGCATTACGCCTCAGATCAACTGGTTACATTTTACGCTTTGTAAAACGAATTCCTGGTAGCGGGAGGTAAACGCGATTAGCGTTTAAATGAGGCGGGTGGTGCGCAGCAATGTCGCTACTGCAATCGCTGTGCGAATCCTGGCATCATCTTGGCGATATCGTTGTAAATTACGACGACCGTGAATAACACCAGGAATACAAAAGCGACTTGATAAATTCGTTCTTTGATTTGCAGGCTGATGTCGCGGCCAATCAACGTTTCGACGAGGAGCAGCAGGATCACGCCGCCGTCGAGAATTGGAATTGGCAGCAAATTAAGAATACCGAGGTTAAGGCTAATCCCAGAGGTCAGGCCCATCAGCGGAGTCCAACCTTTTTCCTGAGCGGCTTCACCCGCATCCTGTGCGATTCCTATGGGACCCGAAAACGCCTTAATCGAAACCTTGTGTTGCACTAATTTCTGCACAAGTTGGAGAATCAAAACGGCATACGTTTTATTTTCCTGCAACGACTGATCCAAAGCCTGGATGAACGGCAGCTTCTCCACTTTCGTCTCCGGCTTGTCCTTGAAACCAATGCGATATCGCTGCTGGCTCGGGTCCTCGGTGTTCGCCAAAAGCGGTTGAACTTTAAAGTTCAGAGTTTGACCATCCCGAAGCGCGGTAAGTACGACAGGCTTATCCTTCGACTGCTGCATGCTCTCAATCATCGCTTCGATTGAGGGTACCGGCTTGCCATCCATGGCGATAATTTTGTCGCCTTCTTTAATTCCAGCCTTCGCCGCGGGCATATCAGATTCTAGATCGCCGACGATGACCGGCTCGTCGGGATACCACCCGGCCGAACCGTATCCGTCATGTGAAATTTGCAGAGCAGGAACAACCGTCTTATCGAACGTCTGGCTCCCCCGCTGAATGACCACATCCAACGGCTGATTCGGATTCAGCATCTCCTTGAACGAAACTTGCTCCCATGTCGGATTCACGATGCCGTCAATGCGGGCAATGCGATCACCGGGCTCGATGCCGATTTTGGCGGCAGGTGAATCCGGCTTGACCGAAGAAATAACCGCTGGCTTGTCCAGGTAGACCTGCTTCTCAAAATGCACCATATAAACAATTGTCAGCAGGCCGATTGCGAACAGGATGTTCATGGTCGGCCCGGCAATTGCAATGATGAAGCGGTGCCAGCGCGGATGAGATAAGAATTCTCCCGGATCGCCGCTGCGGGCATCCATGGGATTTTCGCCGCTCATCTTTACATAGCCGCCCAGCGGCAGGGCATTGATACGATATTCCGTCTCGCCTCTACGAAATCCGACCAACCGATTGCCGAATCCGATCGCGAACTGTTCCACTCGAACGCCCAATAGCTTTGCCATGGCGTAATGGCCAAATTCGTGAATCAGAATCATGAATCCAAGGATGGCTATGAAGGCGATTGCGGCAATAAGGAACTGAGACATGATTTGAGTATTAACCCCTTCGGCGGCTTGCCGAAACTGGCGCCAGACGATGTGCTGAATCCTGTGTTTTTTCTTGTGCCTTGCGGCGGGCGACCGCGTCCGCTTCCAACACTTCTACTATAGATTCAATTTTGCCCGTTGGCGTTTCAGAAAGCACTTCTTCTATGACTAAAGGAATCTCTTGGAATCCTATGTGGCCATCTAAAAATGCCGAAACCGCTATTTCGTCAGCGGCGTTGAGTGCAATAGTTTTCGCACCCCCTGCCTCTGCAGCTACATAGGCTAGCCGTAAACAAGGGAATTTTTCCATGTCCGGAGCTGAGAAGTCGAGGTGTCGCAAGTTCATGAGCGGAAAGTGCATATCGGACGGAATCCGCTCCGGATAATTAAGCGCGTACAGGATGGGGAGCCGCATGTCCGTCACCGAGAACTGAGCAAGTATACTGCCATCCACAAACTCGACCATGGAGTGAATTGTGGATTGCGGATGCACGATCACTTTCACTTGTTCGGACGGCAAATTAAATAGGCGGCAGGCCTCGATTACCTCGAATCCTTTGTTCATCAACGTAGCGGAATCCACCGTGATGCGGCGCCCCATCTTCCAGGTAGGATGGTTCAACGCTTCCTCGACAGTAATAGAGGGAAACCGGGATGTGGGAGTATTCAGGAAGGGTCCGCCGGAAGCCGTGAGCCATATACTCTTTACTTCGTCCATGCGTCCCGCACGGAGGCACTGATGGACTGCGTTGTGCTCGCTGTCAATCGGCAACAACGGCTTGCCCTGGCGTCGAGCTTCGGCTGTGATCAGTTCTCCCGCGGCGACCATACACTCTTTGTTTGCCAGGCCGACCGTTTTTCCGGCGCGCACCGCCTCATACGTCGCCTCAAGGCCCGCTACTCCGACGATTGCGCTTACAACGAAATCTACGTCAGGATGTGTGGCAACCCGCACGGCGCCGGGAGAGCCATAAACTACCTCTATGTGGCCCATGCCAGAAGATTTGAATCGAGATCGCAGAACCTCGGCATCGGATTCGGAAGCAACGGAAATCAGGCACGGATTCCATCGCCGGCCTTGGTCAAACGCGCCATCGAGATTCCTACCGGCGGCTAAAGAAATTATCTGGAAGCGATCAGAATGCGACTCGACGACGCTCAGGGTACTTCTCCCAATGGAGCCTGTCGAACCCAATATGGCGATGTGTTTCATGGGACGAAGGTATGGTACTAGAAACGCGCCTTCGGGCTTCAAAGTCCAGCTGCCGAAGACAATGGTTGAAAATAAGTGAATATGGGTATACTACTTGGTTACGGGGGTAATTTTGCTCGTCCGGTTCCGCGGCTGGCCTCTCCAAATTCTATCTTTTGTGCTCGCTACGCTGTTCGTTTGCGATGTATTTGGCACGTCCGCAGAGATACCCGCGACTTGGATTCGTCATGAAAGTTACGATGAGGTCCGTGGCGATAGTCTGTCATTTATTCTGCCGTCCACCGAGACGCCAATCCGAGACCTGTCCGATCACGTCGCGACCGGGACTGTTCTTGGATGTAGTCTGTGGAAAACAAGGGGCTGCAGAAGTCGCGTTCATATCCTTTCCCATGCCGCTTCACATCGACCACACCTATATAGGTGATGGGGGCGTTTCTGAGTTCTCTACCCAAATTAGTTATCGAGAGGGGAGCGAAGTCGTGTCTAGGCTTAGTGTTATAGGAGATGATGGCAGCAGCGTGTTCACCCGAAGCGCAGAATCATTCAAACCCTTCATAGGCAAGGCTATCGAAGTTGAGGACATATTTGGTCATACTCACACATTCCATTTTCCGAGCGTGAGCCTGGGGCCGCTTGAGGGTGGTTGCCAGAAAGATGACGATGTGAGACAGATTGAACGTGAGGCGCGGACGCGATTTGTGACGTGGTTAAACAGCGATATGGGGTTGACATGCGCAAGCTCGCACTGAGTGCCGACGAAGAGACTCATCCGAATATGCACAAACATGCGGCGCAATTTAATGCTGGCTTAAAGAAGGATGCCGCCCAGTACCCAACATGCGACCTATCAGCAATTAAGCCCATCCATTTTGAGTAGTGGCAATTTCGCAAATGGAGGGTAGAGAATGGCCCCGCCCGAATACACGCTCACTGTCCAGAAACTTGGTTGCGATGAATTCCTCGCCCGCGCGTACTCAACGACTGGCGCGACTACCGTTCGACATCGTAAATATCCAACGTGGAATGACCTCGAATCGGCGATTGCACCCATAGTCGGCGGAGAGGATGCAGCAGCTCCGGCCCACCATCGAAAACGCAAGTCATGGTGTCGAGGTACTTCAGCACCCAGGGTTACTCAGCGAGAGCATCATTGAGAAGCTTGGCTTCGACTAGCAATCCTTTAAGCTCTTGGCAACTCAGGCCCTGACTACTGCATTACCCGCCACGCGGCATAGCACCACAGCACCGGAGCGGCAAAGAGCAATGCGTCTATCCGGTCAAGCATGCCTCCATGCCCCGGCAGAATGGCGCCGGAATCTTTCACGTTGGCTCCGCGCTTGATCAGCGACTCGACCAGATCTCCGAGTTGTGCCGCAACATTGATCGCCGCGGACAATAAAATAATTGGCCATAACTCAGGCTTTTGTAACCCGAAGAATCCATCGCGGGGTTCAATCAGATGCGCGTTCAGCAATGTGGAACTGATCGGAAGCGCATAGTTGAACAGCAACCAGCCCACGAGCAAGCTTGCTATCATGGACGCCGTCGCACCCTCCCATGTTTTTTTCGGACTGACGCGAGGAGACATAAGGTGACGGCCCAGCGACCGCCCCACAAAGTACGCAAAAATATCCCCTGCCCATACGATCAGCAGCAGATATAACAACAAAAACGCGCCCGCCCATTGCTCCCGCACCTGCACCAGAAATCCCATTGGCAATGCCACGTAACAAAATGCGAATACGGAAACAACCGCCGCCGGAAAAGCGCTGCTTAAATCTGCGCGATTCATCCCGATGACTAAAAACACGAATACGGCAAACACTGCCGCAAAGCCAGCGCCATATATAAAACTTGCAGTGGAAATTATCGGTTTTTCGTTCGCCGAGCCCAAAGCCAGCAGTACGAAATACACGGCAACAAAAATGTAAGTAGGCCAATGAAATGGTTTTATCGCGTACGCTTCGGCCAGGTTCAGCAGTTCGTGCACTGCAAGTAATGCGACGAATCCGCTCACGATTGCGATAAGGGGAATGGGAGCGCGCAGCACCAGCAGCAGAACGATTGGGATAAGTACAACTGCGGTGAGGACACGCTTCAGCAGGTGCAAATCCTAGCTCCGGCCTGTCTTCGCGGACTTGTGAGAAGAATGCGCCTGAGACGATTCGCCACTCAACCCGCCATAGCGGCGCTCGCGCTTCTGATACTCAGCGATGCCTTCGAGCAAATGCACGCCGCGAAACTCAGGCCAAAGAGTTGGAGTGACATGGATTTCCGCATAGGCAAGTTGCCACAGCAAGAAATTGCTCAATCGCATTTCACCACTGGTACGGATCACCAGATCGGGATCGGGCAAATGTCGTGTGTACAAATGTCGCGATACCGATTCCTCATCTATTTCCAAATGCTCAAGGCCGCCGTTGCGGGCCGCTGATTCGACGATCGAACGAAACGCGTCCACGAGTTCTGTGCGCGCGCTGTAATTCAGCGCCAGCGTCAGCACCGTTCCGGTGTTTTGCGATGTGGCCTTCCTCGCCCATTCCATTTTGTCCTGCACCGATGGAGGAAGTTCGTGCAGCCTGCCAATGTATTCGAGACGAATGTTCTGCTTGTTCATCGTCGCGACTTCCGATTTCAAATACCGGCACAGCAACGCCATCAGGAAGTCCACTTCACTCTTGGGACGCTTCTTCCAGTTCTCTTCCGAGAAAGCATAGAGCGTCAGGGCGGGGATTCCGATGGACGACGCTGTCTCCACCGTCGAACGCACTGAGGTGAGTCCGGCGCGGTGCCCGGCAATGCGTGGCAGGTGCCGCTTGCGTGCCCAGCGGCCGTTGCCGTCCATGATGATGGCGATATGTTTCGGGAGTTGTTCCGGATCAAGGCGCGAATAAGCTTCCGCTTCCTTGCGGTCTAGTCCGGCCGGAGTTGTCGTTCGCACATCAACCTCTGCTGCTCGTCGGAATTAAGATAGCAGGGAAACCCGCGCAATAACAGCGGTAGAAAGTGGATCGATTTCGACGGCATAACTCCTTACGCAGTTGCCCTTGAGGACCGAATTAACAAGATGCTTATATTGAAGGTTCGGTATCAGGGCGTGCCTTCAGGCACGCCGTTAGCGAACCCACTGGATTTACGGTATGGCTGAAAGCCATACCCTGATACACAGTCAACGTTAACCCTAAGTGCTGACCGTGGCCGCTGCCCGCAGGGACGCCAACTCCTTTTCAATCGTGTCATTAATATTTCGCTCGGCGAACTCCGCCGCCACGCGAACCGCGTTCTTGATGGCGTTCATATTCGAAGATCCGTGGGTTATAAAGCACACGCCCTTCACGCCCAACAGCGGAGCCCCGCCATATTCCGTATGATCGAGCCGCTTCTTGAAGTCCGCGAATGCGCTTCGCGAAATCAGATATCCAACCTGCCGCGTGATTGTCGCTTTTAGAGTTTCTTTTAAGGTGAACCGCACTAGGTTGGCAACGCCCTCGGAAACTTTCAACGCGACATTTCCCACAAATCCATCAGCGACGATAACGTCCACTTTGCCGTTATAAAGATCGCGTCCCTCGACATTTCCAACAAAATTCAGGGGAAGCTGCTTTAGCAAGCGGAACGCTTCGCGAGTAAGTTCGTTTCCCTTGCTTTCTTCTTCACCAATGGAAAGCAACCCAACTCGCGGACGCCGGGTTCCGAACATACTGCGAAAATAAATTTCTCCCATTACCGCAAACTGTTCCAGGTTCTCGGGCTTGCAGTCCACATTCGCGCCAACGTCGAGTAACTCCGCCACGGCTCCGGTCGCAGTAGGAAATATTGCCGCGAGCGCCGGCCGGTCAACGCCAGGTATCGCCCCCAGCACCATTTTCGCGGTCGCCATGGCTGCTCCAGTATTGCCGGCGGTAATGAAGCCCTGTGCCTTCCCATCGCGAACCAGGCGCAGGCCCACACGCATGGATGAATCGCGCTTAGCTCGCACGGCTTGCACTGCCTTGTCATCCATGGTGATGACTTCGCTGGCGTGCACGATGGAGATGGGCAAATTACCGGCTGCGGAATAACGGGCTAATTCAATCTGAAGACTTTCTTGCGGCCCAATGAGCAGCACTTCGACGCCATAGTTCCGCGAAGCTTGAATGGCGCCTTCAATTTCGGGCTTCGGGGCCCGGTCGGAACCCATCGCGTCCAAGGCTATGACGCTAGGCATGGGAGTGGGAGGCTAGCTCGATTCCTTAACGTCCAATACTTCACGGCCCTTGTAATAACCGCACTTGGAACAGGCCCGGTGCGGCATCTTCCGCTCGTGGCAGTTGGGGCACTCCGAGAGCGAAGGAGCCGTCAAAAAGTCATGAGCGCGTCTCGTGCTGGTGCGCTTTTTAGAATGTCTGCGTTTAGGATTAGGCATTAGATTCCTTTGTCTGTGCCGGGACGGTGAGCATCCCGCTTCGTGATTTCTAGAATTATTTTCGTCGCTCAGGATTGTAACTTGCTTCGCAGATCTTTCAGCGCCGCCCAGCGAGGATCCTCCAATGGCTCCTCGCACGAGCACTGATTATCGTTCAAGTTCCTGCCGCAATGCGGGCATAGGCCTTTACAACTCTCGCGGCACATCACCTTCAAAGGCAAGTCCAACAAAACCTGTTCGCGCAGGGCGTCTTCGAGCAACAGCCCTTCTCCTTCATAATATCCGACTTCGGCCTCAGCGGCGGTAACGGATAATTCCGCTCGGCCGCCGTCCGACCCCAACGGCCTGTACAACAGGTCAAAAGTGCGATTCACCTTCTGGACTGCGGGCTCGAGGCAACGCGCGCACTCTGATTCCACTGTGGTATCAAGGTCGCCGGAAATGCGAATGTCCTTGATGCGCTCATGTTTTCCGTGACGTTCTTCGACAAGTTGAGCGCGGCCCGAAGCATGTAAAGGAGTTCGCTGCCGAAGGTCTGCCCCGAAATCAATGATACCGGGACGAAACTCCTCCTCAAAATCAATAGGATGGAGTTCCAACTCCTTAATTTCTATGAACATCGCGGACCCTCGCGCCCCAACCTTGCGAGCTGCGGAAAAACGCCTTGAGACGTGCCTCTCAAGGCAGGATTCAAGAATAAAGGCGCGTCAGGAGAGTGTCAAGGAAGGGGACGCTGTGGTATTGGTGCCGTTTCATATCCACAGGCATTGCCTTAATCCTGACTCTCGCCACACTCGCTCACGGTTTCTGCCCCACGGCAATGCGGACGACTGTCGAGGCTCCTTTTTCCACATTAACCTGTTTGCCTTTCTCTTGCGGTGGGTACAGATTCGCGGTGATGTTGAGAGTTAGCGATATTGCCGCTCTCAAATATAGGGGCAGTTCCTGTATTGGTTTTGCTTGTAGGGCCGTAAGTTCTTCTTGTGAATCAACTGATACGAGCACTCCAGAAACGACCGCAACAGTAACCGCTTCGTCGGCCTTGGTCGGGTCAAATAGATTGAGTGCGGGAAATCTGCCATGTGCTGGTTGTCTCTTCCATCCGGCTTTCTGCAAAATATCGTCCATTTGTATGATTAGGGCGAGAGAGTCGTCACCTAAGCCAACTCCTGAAAATACATATTGCGTTCCAGTGAACTGTTTCAGTGCAGCTGATACGTCGTCTGGATGGAGAATCATTCGCTGTGCTTTAACTCGTTTTAATTCTTCAGCGGTGACTGCTACTTCGCTTTTGGTATCACGGGCGATCTGTCCTGCTTCATTCGCAGTGTCTAAAGCGCTCGATGCACCGCTCTGTGCTTTAGCCGCATCGGTCTCGGCATGTGCTAACTCGCGTTGCGCTGCTTGGGCTTTTGCTAGTGCGTCTTTGGCGTCCGCACGCGCTTTGTCGGCAATGCCTTTAACCGCATCGGCTTCGTCGTGTGCAGTCTTTGCGGATTGCGCGGCATCGCCAGCTTCTCTTGAAAGCAGCAAAGACAGCTGGTCATTCCCCTTGCGAATACATGTTTCGACCGTTGCGATCTTGGATTCCACAAATAACTCGCCCGCTACCCCTGCCGCGACTAACGCAGCGCCTAGGAACCCGAGAGCAAACAATGGCAAATTAGGCTTTACCGGGGGATATAGAAGACTGCGCTTGCAATCCCGTAAATCATCAATGTATTCCCAGATGACAAAGACGATTTCGAGCGCGACACCAGTTGCGACCAAAAACGTCCAAAACCCTAACCACCAGTGCTGCGAGGAACTGCAGTCATCTAAGCTAGCAAGGGCCCTCCTGAGCGCTGATTCGTCCATGCTTAAGTTCCATGAAGGGCAGGAACAATTAGCAAAACTCCAATTGATAGCCATAATTTCGTCAGCCCCCCACGCCAACTCGGCAGAGGAACATATTCTTTCCGAAGTTTTGAGGTGATGTGCATCCGAAGGCTTTTAGTTCTTCGCGCAGCGCATATTCTTTATCAACGAACCATCCGGTTTGAAACAACCACAGCGTTGTGCCCGGACTCAGGCCATAAGTCTGCTGGACGTTTTTCATCACTTCTGGAAACGTATTCGCCCTGAATATCCACATATCTGGATCAATCGTGATTATCGAAAGCTGGCCGCATGGTGCTCGCATGAAGGGTTGAAACGGATTTTCCTCAATCTGCACCACCTTGCTTTGGCAGAGATAGTAACTCAGCAACAATCCGCCCTGGTCGTCGGTAAAAACGATGGAGCCTGGCGGCAGCGCCCTTAAAGAAGAAACCGTCTTCGCCATCAGCCTGCGATTTTCGTCCTGGGGGCGAATGTACTCTCCCTGTGGTGAAGGGAATAAGTTGCACGCGGCGAGGATGACGGCAAGCGCCACGGGTTTCCACCACGTGCGCTGCGGTTTCCAGTGCGCCAGCGCCAACGCGATTCCGGACATAACAAAAATTGCGAGATACGAATCGTGGCGCGAGCCGCCGTAAGGATAGATCTGTGCCAACGCCAGACCACAATTCAGCACAAGCGGAAAGCACAGCAGAAATGCGATCTGCCGCGGCGAAGGAAGCCGCGTACCGCTGGACTGGCCGCGCGTTTTGATAAGCAAGAACAGGCCATATGCGAAAAGAAGCAGTCCCAGTAATCCGATCGCGCCCTGATAAAAAAAATAATGGAACAGCCGCAGATTCGACCGGGCTACGAATACCAGAGCATGTTCTTCGCCGGGATGAAACAGTGAGCGATAAAGATATGTGTCCGCGATTACTCGTGGAACTCCCCTCGCCTTTAACCTCGACACATGGTGAAGAATCATGAAGGCAACCATGAAAAGCGCGCACAGTTGCGCGGCTGCCCATGCGACGATAACTCCCGCACGTACCCGCGTCGCGGAAAAACGTGCGATCGCATAAATGCCCAGCGTAAGCGCAAAAATTAACGATGAATAATGAGTAAGCAGCGCAAGATAGAGCGCGGCACACGACCACAGGATCAACGCCAGAGAATTCTCTTCGACTGCTCGATCGAGAAAATACAGACTGCTCGCTGCGAACAGCAAAAGCAGGTCGTACTGGCGCACTTCTCCCGAAAGCAGGATCAGTGCGGGCGAGAACAGGAGCAGAACCAGGCCCATGAGTGCCGTCGAATCATCGGTCACCCGCTTCAGCCAACAGAACATAACCCAGCAGAAAAACACTCCTGCAAATAGTGAAGGAAGCCGCAAAAAGAGTTCAGAATGTCCCACCATGCCCCAATAGTGGAGCAACACAATAAGTAGCGGAGGGTGCGCGGTCGTGAGACTCGCTCTGTAGGTTGCGGCAAGCGAAGGCTGAACGCTGAGAAGGTAATGCAATGCCTCATCGGCGTTCAGGGATCTGTAATATGCATTCGCCAGGCGCAGGAGAAAGCCCAATGCCAGCAGTCCGGCAGGCCATGCAAGACTTCGTCGGGCAGCCTCGATTGCAGCGGCATCTTGCTCTGGTTCCCGCTGAGCCCGCAAACCTTTGGATATAGACATGGCGAAGCGATATTTTATCCAAATTAGAACACGGGGAACGTCTTCGCAAAATCGGGATTGGAAACCGTTGCTCCGGATTCATCCTGCGCAAGTAGATCGCAGAATGCTGAGCGAGAAGTCTATTTGATGTCTTGGAGTTTTTGAGAAGCCAGCTGCGAAATTTCACTGGCAGGATTCTCTTTCTGAACTTGTTCCAATATCAGTTTCGCTTCCGGGGTCTGGCCCGCTGCCTGATACGTCTCCGCCAGCGCCATTTGGGCTACTGGTTTCCCAACAGTATTTGTCGGTTTATCAATCAACTTCTTGTAAATATCTATCGCATCTTTCGTTCGATCGCTGCTGCGGTAGAGAGAAGCCAGGGCGAAATTCGCGAGCGCAGCAACATCCTTATCGTGGAGTGACGCGACTTCTTTAAATTCGCGCTCCGCCACGGCGGTGTTTCCCGTGTTTGCATCCGTTACGGCCACAAAATAACGCGCAATATCCGCTGTGTGCGTATGAGGATACGTGTCAACAATGGCCTGAAACTGCTTATGCGCGGTGGAAGCACGTTCCATATCGGAAGCAAAGCTGGCATATTCTGCCTGCGGAGGCATTCCCGCAGGACGCACCGGAGTCTGAAGGGTGCGTACCGCCTGCTCCATGCTCAAGCTGGCCGCATCATTTCGCTGATTGCTGTAATACCAGGCTCCGGCGATCGCGCCGATTACCACCAACAGAATAACGCCGGCAATGATTAATTCACGTTGATGTTCGGCGCTCCAGTCGAGAGTCGCTCCGGCCGCGCCGATTGTAACTTTATTGAACTTATCTTGCTTTAGTTGATGACGAGTCTCTGCGCGCACGTACTTCCCTTCTGCTCCAACTGTAGGCTGGCAAACTCACAGTCTAGCAGGCCCAATTTAAAAGCGTCAAAATTCTGGAGAGCCAAGCATGTTTCGACGAAAAATAAATTCTGAAATTCTGTCATTCCGAGCCATCGGCAAGGAGGCTGCTTTTGTTTCGGAGGCGTGGATCACAAATCATGACCGGGCCGCAATCGCGTCAAACAAATTCAGAAACTCCAGCTTCTTCTCCGCAGGAAGAAACGATGCCTCAAACGAATTTCGCGCCAACTCACGCATGTGTTCGTTGGTAAATCCGAACGTGTCCTGGGCAAGCTGGTATTCGCGTGTCAACGAGGTGTTAAACATT
>DASYGR010000204.1:0-6488 GCA_035999525.1 Terriglobales bacterium | reverse complement strand
CTTTCCGCAAGCCTTGGCAAAGTTGGCTCGATTGAGACCCATCAGCCCTCGCAGGGTGCGAAGAAACTCGACTTCCATGGATGGTCTGCCCCTAGCCATTTGACGATGTCCCCGATACAAGACTTGCGTTTAGTGGGAGCTGGCCAACAATTCGCCTGCAGCTCAGACCTTGTAGAGCCCCGTAAGCATACTCCGTCGCTCGCACCTTGCAAAACGGTGGGAACCGATTCCGCCGACCGAGTGGTTGAACGTTGCGGAAGGAATCAACTAGATGGCCGAAGAATTATTGAACTCCCGCTAGCAGTTGGGATTGTATGCCCTGATTTGGAGGTATTGCCGCCGCATGGGCACGGTGCGTATAGAATCCGTTACGGTGGTTTTGCTCTCAGTTTTCGCGATCCGATTCTCAACGCTTAGGAGAGGTGAATGGTATGCGATCGAACCGTATTCGCATTTTGGTACTGTTGGTCTGGGGGTCGGCCATCGCGGGGAGGGCACAGACACGGACAGAACCGCAGCCCCCGTCGGTTTCGGGGAAGTTATCCCTGATTACCAAGAGCGGAGACTTGAAGCCCGCCCGTCTGGCGGAGGTTTTCCTTCTGCCCGGAGGTAGCAAAGATAGCCCCGCAGCTCAGTACTTGGAAGCACTTAAGAAAAAGGCGGACGCGTATTCTAAAGAAATCGCGAATCGTGGCGAATATTCGGATGTTATTGACTGCCAGGCGGTAATTATTGCCAAGGACACCGCGCACGAGACTATGGCCTCTCTGAAAGAGTCCCAGTTCCAAGGGGTCCGAGCTGATGAGGAAGGGCTGTTTCGATTTTCTGCCGTTGAGCCAAAGGCTTATCTTCTTATCGCTTTTGGCCGGGCTGGACTGAATGAGGCGTATTGGCAGGAAACCACAGTGGTCAAGTCCGGGGAAAATGTTGCGCTGAAATTGCCGTCGCCTCTGGCATCCTGCTTTATGAACCCCGAATAAGAATCCCCCATTGGGGATCTGGTCCAGATATTCTTTCAGTTTCTATTCGCGAACGGCATCCTGTCCTTTCGACTAATGTGGACAGGCCATGAATATGATGCTCACGGATCAGGGCCCTAGCGCGGCGGCCCAGCCAAGCCAAGTTCCACCCGCAGATCCCGCCCCGTCATATCTTTTGGCTGCGGAATGCCTAACATCCCAAGAATCGTAGGTGAAATATCTCGCAGTGACCCATCCGATCTCACCGCTATTTTTTTTCCGTTCTCTGCGATCACAATGAACGGAACCGGATTCGTAGTATGCGCGGTATGCGGTCCTCCGGTAACTGGGTCAATCAACATCTCGGCGTTTCCGTGATCGGCGGTGATCAGGATTGCGCCTCCTTTTGCGCGGACGGCTCGCTCGATGCGATCAAGACATCCATCTACGGTTTCAACGGCGCGGATCGTGGGTTCGATCTTGCCGGAGTGTCCCACCATATCGGCGTTGGCAAAATTCACGATAACGACATCGAATGTGCCATCTTCAACGGCTTTGACCACTGCATCCGCGATACCGGCAGCGCTCATCTCCGGCTTCAAATCGTAAGTCGCCACTTTTTGCGATGGAACCAGCAGGCGATCTTCCCCGGGGAAAGGTGTTTCCACTCCGCCGTTGAAAAAATACGTCACGTGCGCATACTTTTCCGTCTCCGCGACGCGAAGATTGCGCAGATTTATCTCGCCCATGACATTTGCGAGAAGATTGTTCATAGATTCTGGCGGAATGACGACTGGCAAACTGAAGTGCTTGTCATATTGCGTCATGCACACGTAATGCAAATTGCCGGGCACTCGATCTCGAGGGATAGCGGCGTCGAGGTCATCGGCGCCGGGCAAATCGCGCCCAGCTTGAGCGTTCAGCCCGCTGTTGCGAGCGAGTGTCCGCGTGATCTGCCGGACGCGGTCGGCGCGAAAATTGAAGCATATGCAGGAATCGTTCTCGCGAATGGTTGCGACTGATTTTCCGTGTTCATCGGTGCAGACAAACGGCACGATGAATTCATCGGTAACATCTTTGTTGTAGGAATCTTTTACCCCCTGCACTGGATCGGCGTATTCTCCGCCTTCGCCGACTCCGTTGACCATTGCCTTGAAGGCTTTGTCAATGCGTTCCCAGCGGCGATCACGATCCATGGCGTAGTAACGCCCGCTGACTGTAGCAATCTTGCCGGTGTTGTACTCGCGCATTTTTTGCTGGAGCAGTTCCAGATATCCCGCGCCGTTTGTTGGCAGCGTGTCGCGGCCATCCATGAAGGCGTGGATGAATACGCGATCCACTCCATTTTGCTTTGCCATTTTCAGCAGCGCATGAAGATGGGTTTGATAAGAATGCACGCCGCCGTCAGACAGAAGTCCGAAAAGATGTAGCTGGCGACCGTCAAGCCGCGCATTCTTCATGGCGGCAAGCAGCACCGGATGCTGAAAGAACTCGCCATTCTGAATCATCAACTCGATGCGAGTGCTATCCATATGGACGATGCGACCGGCGCCAATGTTGAGATGTCCCACTTCGCTGTTGCCCATTTGTCCGTCCGGCAAGCCGACGTAATGGCCGCTCGTATGAATCAGCGTGTTGGGATACTCGCGAAGAAGCCTGTCATAAGTGGGCTTGCGGGCAAGCGCGATCGCGTTGGCTTTAATTTCAGCGCGATATCCCCAGCCATCGAGGATGATAAGAACGAGAGGTTTTGGATGAGTCATACTTTTCTTGCTTTTGGCTCCTGGCTTTTGGCTCTTGGCGAATCCGCGAGAGAAGACATCAATTATACCCAATGAATTCCGCCCGCCTATTCTTGTGGTCCTGGATTTTCAGCTTTATGCTCGGTATCTTTATACTCGGTATCAAAGAGGAGAACTCATGTCTGTCAGCGAACTTCTATTGATTGAATTTGATGAGGAAATGAAAAAGACACGCACCGCCTTGGAGCGGGTTCCACTGGACAAAAAGGATTTCAAACCGCATCCGAAATCTGCGGCGCTCTCTAAACTCGCGCCTCACATCGCACAGCTTGCGGGCTTTGGTCTTACCATATTGACGACGCCTGAATTCGACTTCGCCCAGGGAAATCTCAAGCCGTTGCAGTTCGAGTCCATCGCTCAACTTACAAGCGCCCTCGATGACGGCGCAGCCAAGGTCAGGACAGCGCTACAAAATACTAAGGACGAGGCATGGAGGGACAATTGGAAGTTGAGTGCTGGCGACAAGACTATCTTTAAGGGCTCGCGGTTTCTAGCCTACCGGCAGATGTTCATGAATCACCTGGTACATCACCGCGCCCAACTTGGCGTGTACTTGCGTTTGAATGAGAAACCTGTGCCCGCAACCTATGGTCCTTCGGCGGATGACAAGATGGGATTCTAGGCAAGCAATTTTCTTATACATCTTTTAGGATGGGTCGCTGCATCACTTGGGAATGTCCCCGGACATCGTGCGTCAATTGAGGTAGATTCATGAGTCTCAAAGTGGCGAAGCTCGTGCGTGGGTTTGGAATCCTAGTTCTTTCTCTGGCAATTTCACTGTCGGTGCAGGCGCAGACCTCGCAACAGGATACGAACGCCGAACCAGCATCCACGCCTCAAAATAAAACCTCTGCGCCCCAAGATAAGACATCAACGCCGCAGGATAATCTGCCGAGCGCGCCTTCGAGCAGCAAGACAACCGAGCCATCGCTGGGAGACCTCGGCTTTCCCGCGGAGCAGACCCAGAGCAACCCGCAAGAGCAGGCAAGGCTCGACAAACGAACCCACATGCTGAAGATCCATCAGCGGATGGGTTTAATTACAACTGTTCCCCTCCTGGCCACGCTGCTCACTTCCTTCAATGCCGGTGGCAAGAACACAAGCTCAACCTCGCGCGACGTGCATACCGCACTGGGAGCGGTGACAGCGGACCTCTATTTCACTACCGCCTACTTCGCCATTCGCGCACCCAGGATTCCGGGAACACAAACCAAGGGACCGATCCGGGTGCATAAGGCTCTGGCTTGGATTCACGGGCCGGGAATGATCCTGACCCCGATTTTGGGGATCATGGCGTTCGATCAGCGAAACCGCGGGGAGAAAGTTCATGGGCTCGCCTCAGCACATGCGCCTGTAGCGATCGTTACAGCGGGAGCATTCGGCGCAGCTCTTCTATCCGTCTCTCTTAAGTTCTAGGCAATTTTATGAATAAGAAACCTGTGGTGATTTTTCTGTTAGTCACACAGCTTGTGGCGCTGCCAGTTTTCGCAGCCGATAGCCAGTGGATTCTTGACCAGTGCACTCTGACTTATCACGTCTCGCATCCGCTGCATCAGACGGACGGAGTGAGCCATGCGGCCCGGGGCAAAGGCGTCTGTCATGATGGGCAATGCGATTTCCTGATCGCGGTGCCGGTCAAATCGTTTGATTCAGGAGACAGCAATCGCAACCTTCACATGCTTCAAGTAACGCGCGGGGCGCAATTTCCCATGGTGACTGTGCGCACGCGCCTGCCCGAATCAGCCGCAGCCTCCGCAACTATTAATGCCGATTTGCAGATACAGTTTGCCGGGCAGACCGCCGACTATAAGCAGGTCCCATTTCAACTGACGACTCAGGGAAACGAGAGCAAAATCTCAGGGACAATCCCCGCGACGCTCTCCGATTTTAAGATTGATCCGCCGACGCTATTGACGCTCCCAATCAAGAACGAGATTCCGGTGCGGGTGGAGATGACTTGGCGGAAGCAGTGATAGGGAGCGGCTAGCCGAAGACTATGCCTCACGATCAGTACAACCTTTACCAGATTAATTTTGCGGGATAACGCTCAAATGCTGGATCGGCCGTGACCAGCGGCAAGTTCTCCTCCAGGCTTTGCGCGATCAATATTCGGTCGAAGGGATCGCGGTGATGCACTGGCAATGATTCGATCCTCAGGACATGTTCCAGCTTAATCGGTAGTACTTCGATTCTGTTCTTCCCCAACTCTTTTAGGATATAAGGGCCCGTCGGCTCCGGAAGGGGCAGTTTGCCGGTACGGACCTTGATCAATATCTCCCAAACGCTTGCGACGCTTAGCCAGAGATCATTTGGCCCGGTGTAGATTTGTTGTGCGCGAGGCGAAAGCCTTCTGTCATCCGCGATTGCCCACAAAAAGGTGTGCGTGTCGAGAAGGGCTTTCATTCCCCGTAGAACAGATCTTCGATTTCCTTGGGTAGGGGATCATTAAAGTCGTCGGGAACTACGAATTCTCCCTTGGCTGACCCTAGCATTCGTCTTTTGGAGCCACCGTCTATCGGGACCAGCTTGGCGACGGGCTTTCCGGCCTTAGCAATAATGACCTCTTCGCCCATAGATACTCGTTGTAACAGGCGGGAAAGGTTGGTTTTGGCCTCGTGGATGTTGACTTCCATGAACCAAGTATAGCTAAGTCGTGGACTAAGTCAATGGTGAGGTTCAATATAAAGGCTCCAAATCCAATGATGAATGATTCAGGTGGAAGCGGAAGGCATATTTGCTAGATATATCTTTTACTAACTCAGCAAACCACGGCTCGGCACTTGGCGCTATATAGATTGCCTCGACCAGTTTGTCGAGATCTACGCTACGCCATTCCCCGCTGTCGGGCGGCTTACCCTCGGCCATAACCTTGGCAACATCGCAGGTCAAAGCCCGCAACTCGCGTTCATGTTCGAAGGACTTCCGCTTATGCACAAATGGCCAGAAGAGGTTACCGAATGGAATTGAGTCCTTGTCATACGAAATGTAGGTCACCGTTCCTATCTGAACGGATTCGTCGAGGCTATCGCGTAAGCGTTGATATGTCGATTGAACTGCAATCGCACGATCGTTTCTCGCGTACAGTTTCCACATTGCCGCCGATTCTTCTTCGTTCATGTGCCAACAGTTCACCATAACCCAGCTTCGTTGTTTTCGTATAACCTCTCGAACTGACGTAACCATATCGGAAGGTAGGCCTTGCGCTTGTAGCCCTTCGCTAAGTTCTGGCTCCGTCCATTGACGGGGAATTGACCCTTCAAAACGATCATCGAGATTATTGAGTAAGCTGAAAAACAATCCTCTATGCATGAGCATTCCCGCGAAGCTCGTGAAGTCCATGTAGCGCCAAATCTTAATATTTGGGTCGCTGGGAGCGCGGAACACCTCGTGTGCCTTCGTTGCCCTCATGTTCGGAGGCGCGGGGTTTCAGCTTCGCAGTTCAATGCCTTCAGCCCCAGGAACCTAGCCGACTCGCCCAACTCTTCCTCAATCCTAATCAACTGATTGTATTTCGCGATGCGATCCGTCCGCGATGCTGATCCGGTTTTGATTTGTCCCGCTCCGGTCGCGACCGCCAAATCCGCGATGAAGGTGTCTTCGGTTTCGCCCGAGCGGTGGGAAATGATTGACGTATATCCATTGCGCCGCGCCAGATCAATCGCGTCAAGGGTCTCGCTTACGGTCCCGATCTGGTTGACTTTGATAAGGATCGAATTGGCCACACCCT
>DASYGR010000175.1:0-10940 GCA_035999525.1 Terriglobales bacterium | reverse complement strand
AGATTTTTCTGGTAATAGGCGGGGCCAGCGGAATTGGCCGCGAGGTCGCATTCCTCCTGGCGCGAAAGGGCGCACACATCGTTATCGCTGACGCCGATCGTGACGGAGCAGCCGCGGTCGCGGCAGAAGCGGCGGCAACTTCAAGCCCTGAATCCCTGGCTCACACTTCCGTGGACCTCGCTTCTTCCGAAAGCCTAGCGGCAGCAGTTAGCTTCACGGTTTCGCATTTTGGCGGCATTGACGGAATTGTCAACACAGCTGCGATCTATCCAATATCCGGTCCCGATGGACAGTTGACGGATTCCCAATGGGCCAAGACTTTTCTGGTGAACGTTACCGGAAATTTTCTGCTCGCGCGGGAAACGGAGGCCGTCTTTCGAGATCAGAATCTTCCCACCGCTTTGGTTCTGACAAGCTCAGTGAACGCCGTCGTGCCTAAGAAAGGAAGCGAAGCCTATGACGTCAGCAAGGCCGCTCTCAATCACCTGATCCGCGAACTCGCAATAAAGCTTGGTCCCCAGGTTCGAGTGAACGGTATTGCTCCTGCGACAGTCGTTTTCGGCTCAACCATGTTCCCCCGCGATCGCGTTATCCAATCCCTGTTGAAATACAATCTTGAATTCTCGGAAGCGGAGCCGACGGAAGACCTGCGGGCCACGCTCGCGAAGTTTTATGCTCAGCGGACGTTAACCAAAGAGGCTGTTCTTCCTCAAGACTGCGCCAATGCAATTGTATGGCTGGCAAGTGATCAAAGCGCGAAAATCACCGGCCAGGTAATTCCCGTGGACGGCGGTTTACCAGAAGCTTTCCTGCGATAGGCGAGGGTTCCCATGCAGCGAGTCTGTTTTGTATTGCAGGTAAAACCGGAGAGGCTGACAGAGTATAAGGAACGTCACCGCAAAGTGTGGCCCGAGATGCAGGCTGCATTGCGCGAGACCGGATGGAATTGCTATTCCTTGTTTCTCAGGCGTGACGGTCTTCTCGTGGGCTATCTGGAAACCGAGGATTTTAACCGCGCACGCGCCGAGATTGCCAAACGCGAAGTGAATGCCAGATGGCAGCGCGAGATGTCCCAATTTTTCTTAAACTCAGACGGTATCCTTCCCGATCGCGCAATAGAGCCTTTAGAAGAAGTCTTTCATCTCCGAGGCATACGTGTCCGATAGGTAGAAAATGCCGATTTCCTGCTCAATGCCCAACTTTTGCGTAAAACGACCAGGCGAGCGGGTTCATTATTCTCGTCTCAACCAGTGTTCTATGGTGCCCTCAGAGTGCCAGAAAGCTGTCACGACATAGAACATCCCAAAGTGACGACGCGAACGTCCTGAACAGGTTGCCTATGTACCATCCACTGGGTGTCCCCATGGGCCCTGATTAGTTATATCTTGGAAAGCATCAATGGAGCTTTGGAGTGTGGAACTGCTGCGCTGGGAGCGGAGAGGCTGCGTGCAGGGACATAGATTTGTGCGACCTTCGCCCTTGTTTCTGCAAATCGATCGCTAGCCAACATTCGGAGCTTTGAAGTTCGTCAGGCCAGAGCACGAATTTGATTGCTGCGCCGCGGCACATTGAACCGCCAGGAATGCGCAAAGTATGTTTTTAGGAATTGCGAACGCATGTTGACTCGTTCCTCTCTGCTAGGTCGCCGAAGCCTTGCGTTAAATAAAAGTCGCAAATTATTCCGGCAGGGTAAGTTCCCCATTGACCTCAAAGTTCCCACTGACCGATGGTGCGCCGGTTCCGGGCTGACCGCCACCGACTTCTACCGTGTACTTGCCTTGCGCCACGATGATGTCTCCAAGGTCGGTCACCATGCTCAGATCGCGCGGGTCCAAGTGAAATTCAACTTTTTGAGTGGTGCCGGGTTCAAGGTGGATTCGCTGGAATCCGCGCAGCGCGCGGAGGGGAGCGCCCGCGACATCGGGAAACTTCAAATAGAGTTGCACCACCTCGTCGCCAGGAATCCTTCCGGTATTTGTCACCGTCACAGATGCGTCAAGTGGGTCGCCGGCATTGATTGGCGCATTCGGCAGAGTTAGATCGCTGTACATGAAGCTCGTGTAGCTGAGTCCGTATCCAAAGGGCCAGAGCGGTTCGCCTTCAAAGTAGCGGTAGGTGCGACCCTTCATTGAATAGTCCTCAAAGTGGGGCAGCTGGTGGACATCTTTATAGAATGTGACCGGCAGGCGTCCAGCGGGATTGTTCTTACCGCTCAGAGTTTCGGCGACGGCGGCACCGCCTTCTTCGCCGGAATACCAGGCCTCAAGAACCGCATTGGCGTGTGCCTTTTCCCAGTTCACTCCCAATGCGCTACCGCTCAATAAGACAATTACAAGGGGCTTGCCAGTCGCGGCCACCGCCTGCACCAGGTCCTCTTCCGGTCTAGGCATGTCGAGGCTGGTGCGGTCTCCGCCGGAGAAACCTGGTTGATCGACCGGCATTTCCTCGCCTTCAAGGTGGCTGGTGATCCCGATCACAGCTATGACAACGTCCGCGCTTTTCGCGGCGGTAACGGCCGCAGGGTCAGTCGCATTGTTCACCGGCGCCCAGATGAGCTGCGCTTCTAACTTACTGTCTCCCGTGTGGCCGTATGTGACGTCGAGCTTCACTGGGTGTCCCTTTTCAAGACGAACTCGGCCGACGCCGGATCCGGCGCTGTACATCTGCATGACTGCCTTGTCGCCGATCGTGACGCGTGAGAAGCCGTCGGCTTTCATACCGACGAGATAATCGCCGGTTTCAGAAGCTGTCAAAAGACCCGTCCATCGCACAGATAAACTGTGAGCTCCTTTGGCCTCCTGGGGCAGATTGGTCTCGTTCAAGTCCACGGTAGGCTCAACACGCGAGCTTAGCGGCGTAGGCTTCGCATCAAGGCTGAGGCCAGAGCTGTACTCGGCTTTGAGGCCCGGTTTTCCGTCAGGAGTGTCGAGCGCGGACGCTGGCACCGGATTCCCCCGATTGGACAGGAACTGAGTTCCAGCGACATATGTGATCTTCGCCTCCGGGAACGCAGCCTTTATTCCTTCCAATACGCTTACCGTGTGCGTGGGTGTGCCATTGTAGTTTCCAAGCAGCACCGTGGTCTGATCCGCAAGTGGCCCGATCACAGCGATGCGCTTGACCGATCTGAGAGGCAATGTGCCGTCGTTCTTCAGCAGCACCATAGATTCATTTGCCATGCGGCGGGCGAGTGCGCGGTGCACGGCGCTGTCGAGCTGAGCTTCATCAATTTTGTTGTACGGCACTATCTCTGGGGGATCGAACATTCCGAGACGCATTCGGGCCGTGAACAGGCGAATGAGCGCAGTGTCGATCGCGCTCTCAGGCAGATATCCCTGCTGGACAGCTTCGATGTAAGGCTTGTAGTCGTGATCGTCCTTTACCTTCGTGAAGAAGTCGATACATTCGTTGTCCATGCCGCGCTGAAGTGAAATGGCGGAAGCCTGTGGCTGAGTTGGACGATACCGGTGGCCCTCAAAGATATCGTGCACAGCGCCGCAGTCAGAAACGACGTATCCCTGGAACTGCCACGCGCCGCGAAGCGTGTGCTGCAACAGAAACTGGTTGGCGCAGGCGGGCTCGCCGTTGATGGCGTTGTACGCACACATCACAGACCCTGCGTGGCCTTCAACGACTGCCGCTCGAAATGCGGGCGTGTAGGTGTCTTCCTCGTCGTGCTTGCTGACGTCCACGTCAGTGAAGTGGCGCGTCGGCTCAGGCCCGCTGTGCACGGCAAAGTGTTTGGGCGTGGAGATCACGCGATAATAATGCGGATCATCGCCTTGCATTCCCGTGACAAAAGCAACTGCCATCCGGCCACTGAGAAACGGATCTTCCCCATAGGTTTCCTGGCCGCGACCCCAGCGCGGATCGCGGAAGATATTGACGTTCGGAGCCCAGAAGTCAAGACCTTCAAAGATATTTGAATGCCCGGCGCGAACGTCCTGGGCGTGTTTGATGCGGCCCTCAATCCCAATAGCAGTCGCCATCTCGTGAATGCGCGGAGTGTCAAAAGTTGCGGCGAGACCGATCGGCTCGGGGAACTCTGTGGTTCCGTTCGCAATGACGCCATGCAGCGCTTCGCTCCACCAGTCGTAGGCTGGAACGCCGAGACGCGGAATCGCCCGGGCCTGATTCACCAGCTGCGAAGCTTTTTCCTCAAGCGTCATGCGATGGACGAGATCCGCAGCGCGCTCTTCAGACGTTAGCTTGGGATTCATGTAAGGCAAATTGGAATTGTCCTGAGCAGCGCCGGCGCAGGTCATGAGACTTAGGCACGCAATGCGAGTTACCAACATCAATCGTCCGGAATAATTCATCTCTTCTCCCTATAAGCTTCTCCGGTAATGCCGTCGAATTGCAGTCAACGGCAAGTTGCCTCAAAACAAACATGCTGGCTGAAGAACGGCAGTACGTGATTCTGGAAACGGTCAGCCACTGCACTCGTATGAGTACCGTGATATTCCTCGAAACTGTGTGCTTCTAAGACTCGTACATACTGCTGAAAGACGTTGGCGGAAGCGAGTGGATCCCCTTCATACTTACTGGTCCGCTGCCGCAGCCGCGCCTTCGGCCGGTTTACTCTTAACGCGTGCCTTCTCGAGCTTGCTGGAAACCGAATCATCGGCAGCTTTCGTCAGATTCCTGGTTTTCTGGAACTCGGCGTTTGCCTCGTCTTTCCTTCCCATGGCTTGATAAAGCCGTGCCAGCCGCCAGTGAACGTTCACATCGTTAGGGCTTAGCTTGGCGGCCACCTTCAGTTCTCGAAGGGATTCCTCTTGATGGCCAGCATTTGCGTACAGGATGCCCAAATCAAGATGTGCCATTTCCATTCCCGGATCAATACGGATGGTCTTCTCGATCAATGGAAGAGCGGCGTCGGGATGGTTCATTTTTATATTTGCATCCGCCAGATAGGCCATCGCCTGAACGTGTTTCGGAACATTGGCCAGTTCCGCTTGAAACTCCCGAGCGGCCTCCTCGTATTGACCCTGAGTCCATAGAAGGTAGCCCAGACCGAAGTGCACATTGGGCTCTTTGGGATTAGCTTTGACAGCAGCCCGGAATTGTAGCGTGGCACCGGCATGGTCATTCATCTCGTCCAACGCCTCGCCAGCCAGCATGTCAGCCTCAGCCGATTCTGCGTTTAACGTCAGAATTTCGTGATAGACATCGAGAACGCATTGAAACTGCTTGGACGCGAGACAACTGTGCGCCAAAACCAGGCGGAACGGGAGGTTCTGCTTATCACTGGCTGTCGCCTCCTTCAGGTAAGGAATCGCAGCCGCGTATTCCTGGAGCCCGTAATAGGCCAAGCCAATCAGTGTGGTCAGACGTTGCGCCTCTACGGAGGACGGAGGCTCGCTCTCGCGCAGAGGCTCGAATATTTGGATGGCTTGCTTCAACTCTCCGGCTTTGAAGAGCGCGAGGCCGAGGTTCAGCTGTAGCCCGGGCATAGCTGGATTCAACGCCATGGCCTTGCGATAGAGCGGAATGGCTTTCGCGTAATGTTCCTGGCGGGCTTCGAGAAAACCGAGATGAGCGTAAGCCTCCGGGTTCGAGGGCTGAGAAGCCAGAAAAGCCCGCCACGCAACTTCGGCCTCCGCATTCTTTCCTTGTTCCTCGAAAGTAATCGCGGTTTGACGTTGACTGTCTGGGGAAGCTTCCGTCTGTGCCAGACAGTTGGCAGGCGTCGTGACCAGCAGCGCCATCAGGATTCGGATCAGAACGATCCCCGGTTGCACAGCTCGCATCACGCGCATCTCCATTTGCATTCTCGCTTGCCGGAAAGGCGTCGCGCAAGGAGGCGATCAGCGAGCGCGAAAAAATTGGGCCCGGCGGAAACGTCCGCCGAGCCCAGGTTGGGGGTGAATTCGATATCAGAAACTAAACTTCGCGCCAAGCTGCAGCACGCGAGGATCGTATGCAGAGGTCACGTGCCCGAAGTTTCCGTCTGCGGAGTTCTGATCCACACCAAGAAATTCCGTGTGGTTGAAAGTATTGAAGCTTTCAAACCGCAATTGGAAGTTCATTCTTTCCGTGATGTTAATGGTCTTGAACAGAGCGATATTGAAGTTGAAGAGTCCCGGTCCGACAACTGCATCTTTTCTGGCAGTTCCGAAGCCTTGATTCGGTCCGCCATTCCATGGAGCTACCGGATTGGCAAACGAACTGGTGCTGAACCATGCGTTTACTGTCTTTGGGTAGGAGATTGGCGCCACCTGGTTGGGACGGTTCCTTGTGCCGCCGCCCAAGCCGAGCGTGTCGGTGCCGGAATAGATAACGCCATTCCCGCTGTTAATCGGACTTCCCGATTGCGCAACCGTTACATCCGAAACTTCCCAGCCGCCAAGCACGCCGTGCAGGAAGCCATTCGTGCTGTGCCCGAAAAATGGCAGGTTGTAGACGAAATTCGCGTTGAAGATCTGGCGCCGGTCGAATTGTCCCGACCCACGGTCATAGTTGAGGTTGAAGGGATCGGATGCTCCCCCGAGATCATTAGCCACTAGATCGATCTCGTGAGACCAGGTGTAGGCGAGCTGCATCGTCAGCCCATGACGGTTCTCCATCCGGAGACCGGCTTGCAGGGAGTTGTAGGAGAAATTGGTATTGTTCGTCTCCTGTGTAACGGAGCTGAAACCAGGAAATTGTCGGTACAGGTTTGGGTTCAACGAACCATTCTGCACCCCCTGCCGGAGGTCATAGGGGTTTGCTGAATTGTTCGGATCAGTCAAGGGCAGGGTGTTAATTGGTATGTCGGTACTTTGATGCCAACCTCGAGTACCGACGTACTGCACGACCGCGATGACCGATTGGGCAAGCTGCCGCTGCACCCCAAGGCTAAACATCGCCGTTCCCGGATTCCTGTAGTTGTATTGGAGGGTAGTTAGCGTGGAAGGAAAGATCGCCTGAGCCGCGGTCTGTCCCGTATTGGCGCTCGTATTTGGGTTGGAGAAGTAAACGTTGGTAGCTAAAGGCTGGAACGCAAAGGGCGGATTCAAAGCGGCGTTGTATACGTCATTACCCTGAACCCTTTCGTAGAATAGTCCGGCACCGCCTCGCAACACAGTCTTGCCGTCGCCCCCGATATTGTAGGCGAACCCGACTCTCGGTTCGACGGTTTTGTAATCGTTCTGCACATTTCCATGAGGAAAGCCATTGACCCCGGCTTCCCGGATGCCATTGAGATAAAACTGCTGGCCTTGGAATGTTGTGAGCGCAGCGGGATTGATCGTGCCGGCGCCGGGCTGTCCGGCTGGAATGACAGGATTACCCAGCGATGAGTTGTAGTCGGCGGGAACGAAATTCGCGAACTGGTTATAACGCTCATACGCATGCGGCAATCCGTCATAGCGAAGCCCTAGGTTAAGGGTCAACTGTTGAGTGATGTGCCAGTTGTCGTTGGCGTAGGCGCCGTAGTTGTTGTTCACCCAGTGTTTGCCGGCCAGAAATTGCAGTTGTTGAAAGCTGTCGGCGTCCCCGAGCAGGAAATTTACATACCCATCGTGGGAAAAGGAGTTGTTGCTGAAGGTGGCGGTTCCCTGGGTATTGGCCTGAAGTTCCTGATTCTTGGGGTCGTGCAGCCAGCTTAGGCCAAATTTGAATTGATGCCGGCCATGGGACCAGGAAAGGTCGTCCCGGGTCTCGTATCCAAAGTAGGAGTTCTTCCAGGGAAAGTAACTGGAGCTCCATGTGCTATTAAGCGGCGTTCCCCTCAGGTCAATTTCGGGCATGCGGGCTCCCCGGTTAAACGCAAGAGGGAACAAAGAGGTAGCCGTCCATCCGCTGGGCTGCGCAAAGGAGCTGCCAGCACCGGCGACGGGGCTGAGATGAATGGTGTTGCCGCTGAAGAGGAAGCTGGTTTCGTTGAGTAACGAGGCTGAGTATGTTTGCGTCAGTTTGATGGTCGAAGACCACGAAGGGTTGAGCATGGCCGTGCCCACTGTGGGATAGGTGCTGTTGCCCCACAAGGGCGGGAAAAACCCGACACTGACCGCGTCATGCAGGTAATGGCCCATCAACTGGAACTTGCTGTTGATGTTGTGGTCGATGCGAACCACGTCCTCGCGGGCATTGGTGACCTGCGGGACGGACGCGATGTATTGACTGGTGCCGAAATTCGGATGCGGGAAGGTGTTCGCGTTAAGTTCACGGACCGCGTTTTGGTCAATCAGGTTGGCCGGAATAACGTTCCCTGGAAAGGGGCTCCCCGCCACCAAACCATCCGCGGTGTAGAGGGCAAGCTTGGCTGGGTCCGTGGTCTGCGGAACGATCGGTGGGGCCTTGTCGCCGGCAGGTACAACATAGGTCAGCGGCTGGCCGAGTGTAGGAAAATTAGCGGCTGCGATGGTGTTGGAAATCGAAGGTACACTGCCTTGAATTTGCCTCCGCCATTCTTCATTGACGAAGAAGAAAGTTTTCTTTCCTATTGGACCTCCGAAATTACCGCCAGGTATGTTCAGGCGGAACTCCGGCCGCGGCTTGCCAGCGAGGTTCAGGAAATAGTTGTTGGCCTGGTAATCTTCGTTCCGGTTGAATTCCCACAGCGAGCCGTGGTACTGGCGGGAGCCGGATTTGATGACCATGGCGATGGTTCCACCCGAGCCGATTCCGTAGTCGGGCCCGTAGTTGCTGTCGAGAGTCTGGAATTCGGCGAGCGAATCGACTGAAGGCAGGGAGCTGAAGCAGCCGCCGCAGCCGCGATCATTCAGTTCGCCTCCATCCAACAGATAGATGTTATGGGTGGAGCGGGTTCCGTTGAAGCTAATGCCGTTGGCGCTCGTTAGGGCAATGGCTCCGCTATAAGACGGCAAGTTGTTGGACTTCCCCATGCCCAGGGCGGCAAGGGCGGTCACATTGCGTCCATTGGTGGCCAGTTGGGTCACCTGCTGACCGCTGATGAGACTGCTGACCTCGTTAGTCTCCGCCTGCACCTGCAAGGCGTCCGCTTCCACAGTCACCGTCTGTTGTGCGCTCCCGACCTTAAGGGAAATATCCTCCTTCAAAGCTTGAGTTACGTTCACAACAATGTCAGTCTTCGAGTATTTCTCAAAGCCTTGGACTGACGCTTCCAGTGTGTAGTGCCCCTGCCCCAAATTTGCGAATAAATAGGTGCCCGCCGAGTTCGACGTAACCTCTCTGACCTGACCGGTCGCAAGGTTGGTGAGAGTAATTGTGACGCTATTAACTACCGCTCCGCTGGGATCGGCGACGGTTCCGGTTATAGTGGCGTTATCTTGTCCCCAAGCACCGGTGGTTAGCGTTAGGAGTAGAGCGATGAACGTGACCGCAGAGATTCCTGAAACGCGACGAACTAATAGGGTCGTGAGAATACTCATATTTTGACTCCTTCGTTCCGGCTGATGTGGTCACTGCCGGTTTGTATTGCTGCGGATTCATTTCGCTGTTGATTTTGGGGCGAAAACTGGATTGCGAGGCGCCGCGAACAAACGTCAAGACGCTTTAAGCAATCGTTTTCTGGACCGCGAGGTTTTATCCCAGTTCAACCGGGTTTGTCAAGATATATTTTGGCTTCCGGATTGCAGCCCGTCCGCCTAAATCTCAAAGCTAAAGATTTTGTAGTCGCTACGAACCAATTAGGCAGCAAAGACGCGCGGTAATCGCTTACTTCGAGCTCCTGATCGGTGTGTTACGCATTGCGAAATCCCTAAGGTCGCTTCGCTTGCTCGGCTGCCGGAGGTTTGGTCGAGACCACGCCTTGCCCTTCTCTCACCGAATAGAAACGATCTGCAATCAGATTAGTCAGCGTCTCGACTCTTCCGTCCGGCCAAAAGACTTTTGCGTTGTCAACCCGGTCATGTTCGCCAAGCCCAAAATGGATGCGAAGATCGTTCTGCGACAGGTAGCTGCCACCACTGATTACTTCGCCCATCTGCACCAGCTTGCCAGCGGTCGCTCGGACGCGCGCATTCAACGCCAGGCGATTGCTCTTGACGCCCTCCAACTGAAAGCTGATCCAATGATTTTCCGGGCCACCCTCGGGGCGCAGAATCATTGGCTTGCCCACCAGGTTTTCTACTACTGCCTCGAGCTTGCCATCATTGAACAGGTCGCCCACGGCTAATCCGCGGCTTACCTGCGGAATCTGGATCGCGGGACCTGCAAGATTGCTGATGTCCTCGAAGGTTCCGTCGCGCTGATTCACGAACATGAGTTTTGGCTCGGCGTACCTCAGCTTGGAATGCAGGCTGTCCACCTGCGGATACACATGTCCGTTGACCAGAAAAAAATCCTGCCATCCATCGTTGCTGAAATCAACAAACGCATCTCCCCACCCCACGTATCCTCGAGTGCCCTTCGCAATTCCCGACGACATCGAGATATCCTTAAAATTCATGTCGCCTTCATTGCGATAAAAGGCGGCGTACTCATTGTCAAAATGCGAAATCACAAAGGACATTCGCCCGGTGTGCATAAAATCGGCCAGGGCAATTCCCATATTGGCCTGGGCCGCTCCGTCCTCGTTTAGCGCCACTCCGGAGGTAAACCCGGCATCCACGAACTTTCCCGCACCGTCACCCTGATAGAGGTAGTTGGGCTGGCTGTCGTTGGCTACGAGCAGATCCAGTTTGCCGTCATTGTTAAAGTCCGACCAGACAGCTGTGAGGCCATAACGTCGCTCCGGATCCCCCACGCCAGATTTCTTAGAAACATCGGTGAAGGTTCCATCCTTGTTGTTGTGGTACAGACTGTCGGGAGATCCCTTTAATCCGCGCGGCCCGCACTGCACGTCAATTCCCAGGTATTTGCATGTGTCGCTCGAACCGAATGCCGCCATGTCGTCCAAACGAAAATCTACGTAGTGTGAGATAAAAAGATCGGCCCAACCGTCATTGTCATAGTCTCCGAAGGCCGCGCCCGTGGCCCACTGAGTGTCGCCGCTCAGTCCAGCGCTTTTGGTCGCATCGGTAAACGTTCCG
>DASYGR010000081.1:0-8068 GCA_035999525.1 Terriglobales bacterium | reverse complement strand
GAAGTTGACTACACATCCAGTAAGAAGGCGCTGATCCCATCGCAAAAATATTCTCCGTTCGAACTCGGAATGGGTCGCATGGTGCACTTCGAGAAAGAAAATTTTACCGGGCGCTGTTCTCTGCTGAACGAACAGCGGCAGTCGCAGTCCGATTTTCGCCGGCTTATCGGCCTGGAGGTTGATTGGCCGTCGGTTGAGAAACTGTATGACGAGATGGGACTTGCCTCGCAGGCTCCCAGCATTGCATCCCGCGTGCACGTCCCGCTCTATTCCGGCAAGCAACAAGCCGGAAAAGCAACTTCCACTACATGGTCGCCGCTGCTCAAGAAGATGATTGCGCTGGGCAGCGTGCGTTCGGAGTACGCCAGCGAAGGAGCGATGCTGGAGATGGAAATTACGATTGAGGCGACGCGACGTAGCGTGCCTGCCAAAGTAGTAAAACTTCCGTTTTACAATCCACCGCGAAAAACCGCCACGCCCGTATAGCCCCGTTCCTTGTTCCACACTGACGAGCATACCTCGAACAGGGGTAACTCGGGATACAATGCTCCTGTCTCGATCTTCAAGAGTGGTCGCGCTTTCCTGGCGTAAATTATAGGGAATGATCAAGGTTCAAATTCCAGCGGCCTTTTCACTAACTTAAGTTTCACTCAACGTTTTCGGAAGGACGTCTTTCATGTTTTGCCCGCAATGCGGGACCGAAAACCCTACCGGCGAGACTCGTTGCAAAAAATGCACGACGATGCTGCCCGCACTGGCGATCGAACCCGACGTGACCGCCCCAATTTTGAATAAAAGCACTACTTCAGGTTCATCCGCCGTGACCCAGGCGGTTACGAGCGCCGTATCCACTTCCACGCTCCGTCGTTTCGAACTCGGCAGCGTGATTGGCAATCGCTACGAAATATTGCAATTGCTTGGCGAAGGAGGCATGGGAGCGGTTTACAAAGTTCGCGATCGCGAAGTGAATCGTCTTGTGGCTCTAAAGATGATCCGCACCGATCTGGCCAGCCATCCAGAAATTCTCGCGCGCTTCACGCAAGAACTGGTCCTCGCCCGTCAGGTCACGCATAGAAATGTCATTCGGCTGTTCGATCTTGGCGAAGCTGACGGGGTGAAGTTCATCACCATGGACTTCATCAAAGGCTGCGATCTGAAATCGTTGCTGATGGAAAAAGGAAAACTACCGCCGGATGAGGTAGTGAAAATCATTGCGCAGGTATGCCGCGCTCTCGACGCGGCGCACACGGAAGGCGTGGTGCACCGCGACTTGAAGCCGCAGAACATCATGCTGGATGCGAACGCGCGCGTCACGGTGATGGACTTCGGCATCGCACGGTCCGCCGAAATGCCCGGCATGACGCAGACCGGCGCGTTGATTGGAACGCCGGAATACATGTCGCCCGAGCAGGCCCGCGGCCAAACGGCGGGCGTTCCGTCGGATCTGTTCACGGTGGGCATTATTTTTTACGAATTGCTGACCGGCGTCACACCCTACAAATCCGAGACGGCGATGGCGAGCCTGCTCAAACGCACTCACGAGCGAGCTCGCGCGCCGATCACTCTCGACCCCTCAATTCCGCCCGGCATCAGCGACGTGGTGATGAAGTGTCTTGAGATCAATCTCGATAAACGTTACTCGAGCGCCGTCCAAATTCTCGCCGATCTCGGCGTGGCGGGCGAAACTGCCGCCGGAACGATGTTCGGCGCACACGCGGTTCCGCAACCCCCAAGCAAATTCGCGGTCTATGGCAAATGGGTCGCCGCCGGCGTCGTCGTCGCGCTGATCGCTGCGGGAGTTCTCCTGCGGGACAAGCTTTTTACGAGAACGGCCGAGAAGCATGCGCCAGTAACACTTCTGGTTTCGGACTTCGATAACAAAACCGGGGATTCGGTTTTTGACGGTACGCTCGAACCCATGCTCGGCATCGCTCTTGAAGGCGCTCCTTTCATCAGCTCGTACAACCGGACATCGGCACAGCGCGAAGCGGCCAAGCTCGATCCTGGAGCGAAGCTCAACGAGAAAACGGCGCAACTCGTAGCCGTGCGCGACGGCATCAGCGTTGTCGTCGGGGGCTCCATCGAGCCGTCGGGTTCGGGTTATAAAGTTTCGGTCGAAGCAGTGGATGCGTCTACTGGCAAGCCAATCGTCACCAAAGAAGTGGATGCGGACAATAAGCAAGAAGTTCTCGCCGCCGCGGGAAAACTCGCCGCCGGCATTCGCACAGCCCTGGGTGATACTACTCCGCAATCCGCGCAGCTGACCGCGGCGGAAACTTTCACCGCTGGTTCAATCGAAGCAGCCCACGCCTATGCTGCCGCGCAGGCCTTCCAATACGAGGGCAAGTGGGACGACGCAATCAAGGAATATCAACACGCGATTCAGCTTGATCCGAACCTGGGCCGCGCCTATGCGGGCCTTGGCGCGGTGGAAGCGAACATGGGCCACGACCAGGATGCGGAGAAATATTATCTGGATGCGATGTCGAAGATTGACCGCATGACGGAGCGGGAACGATATCGGACGCGCGGCGGCTATTACCTGATGCGCGGTGAGCCGTTGCAGGCAATTGAAGAATACACGTCGCTGGTGAATCAGTTCCCTTCCGATACCGCGGGCTACGCCAACCTTGCGCTCGCATATTTTTATACACGCAACATGTCAAAGGCATTGGACGAAGGAAAAAAGGCGGTCGAAATTTCACCGAAAAATGTAGTGCAGCGCAACAATTTGGCACTCTACGCTTTGTATGCGGGTGATTTTGATACTGCCTCAAAAGAAGAACAAAATGTGCTTGGGATGAATCCGTCGTTCGAAAAGGCATACGAAGGTTTGGCGCTGGCCCAACTCGGACAAGGCAAACCGGCTGACGCCACGGTTACATGGCAGAAACTTCAGTCCCTGAGTGCGCGCGGCGCCTCCAAAGCGGTCGTCGGCTTAGCCGATCTGGCGTCTTACGAGGGGCGTCTCTCGGACGCTGCGGATTTGCTGCAAAAAGGAATCACTGGGGACCAGGCGATCCAGGATGCTGAAAGCGCCGCAGACAAATTGGCCGCCCTCGCGATTGTGCAGCAAATGCTTGGCAAGAATGCTGATGCCGTCACGTCCGACGACGCCGCAACCAAGGCCAGCAAGGATGAGAGCATTTATTTCCGTGCCGGACGCACATATCTCGCGGCCGGACAGACCCCCAAGCTCCGTTTGATGGCAGCCGATCTCGCTGCGCGGATTTCGCACGATTCGCAGGCGTATGCAAAAATTCTTGAAGCCGAAAGCCAACTGGGCCAGAATCACCCGCAAGATGCGATCGCAACGCTTCAGGACGCGCAGAAGTTAGCGGATATGTGGCTGGTCCACTTCGATCTCGGCCGCGCTTATCTCGATGCCGGGGCCTTCCCCGAAGCATCCTCGCAATTCGAGACTTGCTTGCAGCGCAGGGGAGAGGTGACTTCGATTTTTCTCGACGACGTCCCCAGCTATCATTTTTTACCGCCGGTTTACTACTATCTGGGACGGGCGCAGGAAGGAATGAAAAGCAGCGGAGCGGCGGATTCCTACAAGACATTTCTCGCTATCAAGGAGAAATCTACGGCCGATCCGCTTATCGCCGACGCTCGAAAACATCTCGCAGCCTTGAAATAACCTGATATTGCGATGTGCAGATATTTGCAGCTAAGTTAAATACCTGAGATTCAGATGGGTCGGTATCCCCTTTCTTCCCTAATTTGACCTTGACAGGGCCCTCTGAAACGGCGAAACTGCTTTAGTTTCTTGGTTGCGTTCTCGCAATCCTACTTCAACCAAATCTCAAGTCCAACACGGCATCCGGACATTTCTGGACAAAATCTGGAAATGTTCGCTGCCTCGGAGTGAATGAATGCCCGCCTGCTTCCCGAACACAACGTCACGTGGTTCTTCGTCAACGAAAATGCGCCATCCCTTGTCCTGCCTGCGGCTCTTAACAGTTACCGTGCTCGCTGGATTGTCACTTTTTTGCGCTAAGCCCTCGAACGCGCAGGTCGCCGGACCGAATGTGAACATGGTCTCAGGCACGCAATGGCCAACCGGCGATCCTTTCTTACAGCGGCAGAATGAGCCTTCAATGGCGGTCTCTACGCGCAATCCGTTGCATATTCTCGCGGGCGCGAACGATTACCGAACCGTGGACCTGGAGAAGGAAGTCGCCAATGAGACGGGAGATGCGTGGCTGGGGCTGTTTAAGTCATTCGATGGCGGACTTACATGGCAAAGCACTCTGTTGCCGGGGTGTCCCGTGCCGGTTTCCCAATGTACAGGCTCGTTGCAGGCTCTCGGATATCAAGCAGCCGCCGATCCAGTAGTACGCGCCGGCACCAATGGCATGTTCTATTACGCTGGTCTCGCCTTCAATCGTGGCACGGGCGGTCTGAGTTCAGTTTTTGTTTCGCGCCTGATGGATCTGAACAATCAGGAAAATGGCGACCCAATCGCTTTTATTGATACCCAGGTTGTAGCGACCGGAAACGGCACGCAGTTTCTCGACAAGCCTTCGATGGCGGTAGATATTCCGCGATCCGGCGCATCCACTTGCACATTCAGCTTCCCCGGCCCGAATAGCACAACAATCAATCAATCGTTTCGCGGTGGAAATATTTTCCTCGCTTATACCGATTTTCTCGCTGCGACGAAAGATAATGCCACTCCCACTCATCTGATGTTCACCCGCTCCACCAATTGCGGCCTCACGTGGAGTACACCGATTCAACTTAATACCGGAACTACGACCAGTCAGGGCAGCGCGATTGCAGTGAATCCAGTAAACGGCAACGTATTCGTCACCTGGCGTCAGTTCAAATCCACGGGCGCGCCCGATGCGATCATGATTGCCGGATCCAACAATGCCGGTAAGACATTTGGTGCGCCAGTTCAAATTTCCACGTTCACGCCTTTTGATCAGGGCACCAGTGAAACGTCGTTCCGCACGAATGCATATCCCTCCATCGCGATGGATGGTTTCGGTATCGCTTATGTCGCATTCTCGGCACGCGGTGTTGGTCCGGGAGGCGATGCTCGCGTCGTCGTCACGGGATCGCTCGATGGAAAGCACTGGATTCCTCCTATTCCCGTGGACAATCCAGGGCAGAACTCGACGAATCCGTCGGGCCGCGGACACCAGATCATGCCCGCAATCACCTTCGCAAATGGCAGGCTTACGCTGCTTTATTACGATCTTCGTTTGGACCACTACGTAGATTTTTTCAATCCGAATCCAAGCCAGCCGGGACAATATATTCCGACTCTCGTCCCCCAAGGTGAGTTGCCTGCTGATCCCACCGAAGTGTTCACGCAATTTGTTGACGACAATGGGTTGACACTTCGCCGTCATACCATAGATTTGCGCGTGCTTCAGTTGGGATTATTTCCCATACCTGCTTTTGGTCCTTCTGTACTGGTTTCGCAATACGCTTATGGCTGCTGCTTCGATGGCAGCAATATTGAGCAGTTCAAATTCAATCCGCCAAACCTACCTCTTTTCGGGCAGGGGACGGAACCGTTTCTTGGCGACTACATTGATATCGTGCCGTCGCCCCAGTTTGTGCCGAGCGGAAATTCCTGGGCTTACAACATGACCCCCAGTGCGAATCCCACGTTTCACGCCGCATGGACTGACAACCGCGACGTTGTACCCCCAGCCGATGGCCACTGGGACAATTACACTCCGCCATTTTCGCCGTCGTTGGGAACTCAGAGTTTGTTTGACCCCAGCCAGCCTACGCCAGCCTGCCAGATCGGCCAGGAAGGGATGCGCAACCAGAACATTTACACTGCACAAATTACCGGCGGCCTAATCGTGGGCGCGCCCGGTAATGCGAAACCTCTCGGCACCACAACGAATCCGCTCACCGGCAAGACCGTATTGTTCCAGCGGGCTTTCCCTGTCGAAGCGCAGAATCTAACGAACCTACAGAAGTTTTTCCGCTTCACTATTCAAAATCAACCCGCCGGCGGGTCGGCATCTTTCCTGCAGTTCTCAAAGTTGACCACGCTCGACCTCACCGTCCCGGCTCTATCTTCAGTCTCGCGCAGCGTTTTCGTTACATCCACGAATCCGCAAGCGACGATTACAGTAAGCGTTGCTGAGATCAATCAAGTCGGAGGGTCGCCGGTCAATAATGGACTGACTGCCTCCACCGTTCTCAATCCGGACATCACCAATCCTTCGATTACGAATCCGAGCATTACCAATCCGTCCATCACCAACCCCTCGATCACGAATAGCGAGGTCAGTAATCTAGCGGTCGCCACCCCATCCATTACCAATCCATCCAAGGCGAATCTTTCGATCACGAATCCGGACATTACTAATTCGACCATCCCGACTCCTGCAATCATGAATCGAAGTGCAGAGAATCCTTCGATCACGAACCCATCCATTACCAATCCGGACATCACGAATCCTTCGATTACAAACCCATCAATCACGAATCCCGACATTACGAACGGCTCGATTGCCGATGTCTCTTATCCGATGTCGAATAATGGCAATACGACTTCCACCTACACGGTTAAGTTGGCCGATACAACCGTGCCGCCAAACGGCATTGTGCTCCAGATGATCGTGAACAAGTCCTATCAGACGCCTGCAAGCAATAATTGCCAGCTCACGACGGAGAATCACTGGGTGACAGTTGCGAACATCGTGAATCCGGCATTATTCAGCGCTTCGGATCCTAATCTTGCAAATCCCGATATCACGAACTCGGTGCCCAACGAAGGATCTATAACACTCGCGCCTGGCGAGACTGCTTACATAACCGTTCGCTTGGTGAATCCGAGTCCCTCGACCATTCCCTTCACCGCGAATACTCTAATCTCTACGATCTTCCCCGCGACGGTGCCGCAAGCAGTGAACACACAGACCGTTTTCCTAAATGGCGGCAATCCGGTTAATCCGCCGCTTGGTCTTTTGATCACGACACCGTCGCTGCCCCAGACGTTGTTAAATGGCGCTTACTCGCAACAATTGCAATCGGTGGGAGGCGTTGCAGGTGCGCATACTTGGACACTTGTTTCAGGTTCTCTGGACGGACTTACGCTAAATCCTTCGACGGGTCTGATTTCCGGCACGCCAACACTTCCCGGAACTTTTCCGGTGACCATCCAATTGAAAGATAGTGCTTCGCCCGCAGATGTCACCACGGCAAATTACACTTTGGTTGTTATTGCACCACCGCCGGTCCTGCAACCCGCTACACTATCCGCAGGCGACCAGGGGTTTGTTTATCCGTCACAGCAACTTGTGGCCACCGGCGGGACGCCAGGGTACAGTTGGAGTTGGATGCCGGCGCAGCCCTCCACTTCGCTGCCACCCGGCTTGTCTCTCGATCAGGCCTTGGGAACCATAACCGGAACCATAACTGGAGCCGCCATTACTTCCGAAACTTACACGTTTATCGTTACTGTAACCGACACCGCGCACATGTCAGCGTCGCAACAGTATTCGATCACAATCAATCTGCCACCGACGATAACCGGTGCGATCGAGCAGCAGCTGAATGTGGGCAACTCCGCGTCGTACACGATCCCCGTGAGCAACGGCACTCCCGGCTTTACTTGGAGTCAGACCGGTACGCTGCCAGCCGGCTTCACATTCACACCTGGCGAGGGTAGCGGCCAGGCCACGATCAGCGGAATCGCACAGGGCGGCACCTTTACTTTACCGTTCGACGCTCATAGCTGGTCGGGAACCGCGAACCTAAACCCGAATATTCCCCCGGGGGCCACCACGAGCATGAGCATCGCTCCTAATTGCCTCGCCACGGTCACCGTGAACGACGCTGTTGGTGGGAGTGGGTCGGCAAACTTCCAAATCGGCTCAACTCCATCGTCTTCCTGCATTGCGTTTGGCTACGCTATTGACTTGAGCCATCCACCAGGATCTGGACTGGGCGGCAGCGGAGTTCCACAAAGTTCGTGGACATTTCAGGCCAGCCCCGACACGACAGGGACCGTGACCTTCGATTGGCACTACGTAGGTTTCCACTCCTTCTTTGAAGTTACGGCGTTCTTGAATGTTTTCTCTGGATC
>DASYGR010000060.1:0-13835 GCA_035999525.1 Terriglobales bacterium | reverse complement strand
CCTTCTTCGTCCAATTTGAATCGTCGCAATGGACGGAAAGCAGAATTCCGCCGGCTTTGATGCGGCCTTCATATCGCTTGGCTTCGTATTCCGGAATACCCATTCCAATCAGGGCACCGGTAATACCTCCGACTGCGCCGCCAACTCCCACGCCAGCAAGAGCAGCAACGATGGGTCCCGCAGCGATTAAAGGCCCGATCCCCGGTATGGCCAACGCGCCGATTCCCGTCAGCCAACCTAGGGTGCCACCGATAACCGCGCCCGAGGCGACTCCTGTGGTGGTGCCTTCCGGAGCTTTAGTATTCTTTTCGACTGCAAAATCTTTGGTCCCCTTGTTTTCAGGAAACAAAACCGAGACGTCCGTATTGCGAAAGCCTTCTGCGCGAAGCGCGTCTACCGCGTATTCGACATCGGCTTGCGTCTGATAAATTCCGAATGCTGCTGTATTTTTTCCCGCCATGTAGATAACTCCTTTATTTTTGTTTTTAGAATGCCCCTTGCTCGTCGGCATGTTGCGACTTGAACCGATCCTTGGATGGCATGTGCGTCGCTGGGGTGGCTTGCGTTTTTGCCGACGCCCTCGTCCTTGACTTCTTTTCTGCTGCACCAACATAATCACAAGAGTGTGGCGCAACGCGACAGTCCGAATTTTCCCGACGCAGCGAAACCAATAATGAAGCAATCGCAATCAGGCCGCGTGCTATCCATCGCCATGTTGCTGCTCGGCCTTGGCGGAGCTTCTTATAATGCCTTTGAACGGATATACGCTCCCGGTGCGAGCGCTTTGAAGTACGAGGTCCTATTTGTGATGTGGCTGGTACTTGGCATTGGGTGGGGATCGCGTCTGCTTCCCAACGGCCCGGGCGAGAGTCGAAAAACCAATAAAAACGATCGGGCTAGCGCCTCGAAAACTGAGCGATGATGTCGAGGGGTCAATGCACGCGCAGGACGGGTATTACCCAGCCGCAGCTCAGTTTGGCGTTGCCGCAGAAGTTATGACACGAGCGATTTGCGACCTATTCTTTAGATAACAATCGCTCGACCGCCGCGGGTAACCAGGAGTAACCATGACTACCATGCGGCCCGACGTAATCTTGGGAAAAATAATTTATAGGGTAACCTTAAATTGTGCATTACAATTGCGCCCTATTTCTCATCAAAATGTAGGGAAGGCTGAAACCACTTCGTGAAGCGTATAAATCACTGGACGATTACACTATCTGTTCTCGTCGCCGTTGCGGTGTGCGGCCAGGCGTTCGGCTTGCATCGCTATATGGCTCCGCACCATCGTCGCGCGCATCATTACACGTCGCATCATTCGCGGATTCGTCGAATGTTTTGGAATCCTTTGTTCCGGCCGTCACATGATTCCTTGATCCGCCAAAACGAGGAAATTGACCGGTTCGATCTGCCACGAATTCAGGACGATCAGGAACTCGAGGAACTTATCTCCACCGAAGAATTAGTTCCGATTGTTCCCAGCGAGACGCTCCGGATTGATCCGAGGCTTGACTCTGACCGGCGCTATTGCCGTCCCTGGACGCGCGACTTTCTGGAAGATCTGAGTGCCGATTATTACAAAGAATTTCATGCCCAGATTCAGGTCAATTCAGCGGTTCGCACCGTGCTGGTGCAGAAAAAACTTCGCCGTCATAATCGCAACGCCGCCCCCGAAACTGGAGAAACCGCATCTTCACATCTGGCCGGGATCACAGTTGATATTCAACGCCGGGGTATGAGTCGCCAGCAAATTAAATGGATGGAACAGTACATGCTCCCGCTCAAGGATTTGGGATTGGTTGAACCGGAAGAAGAGCGCCATCAATGGGTTTTTCACGTGATGGTTTCTGAGCGGTATACCGACTTCCGCGATTCTAAGATGCTGGCCGGACAAAAGAACTCAGAAGCCGAAAATTCCCCGGCCGGACGAATTTCCGACGGCATTCCAGAAGAATAAGCTTCCTCGCTCGAATCACCTTAGCATTTGGCCTTGCATGATCATTCTTATGGCCGGCTTGCCCGCCTCTGGCAAGAGCACCCTTTGCCGGGAGTTGGCGTTACGACTCGATGGAACCGTCCTGGATAAAGACAAAATTAGGGCAGCCCTGTTCTCGCCGGCTGAGATCAAATATTCCACCGAACAAGATGATTTCTGCATGAAAATAATTTTAGAGACGGCGGCCTTCAGCCTGCGACGAAACCCTTCCCGGCTTGTTTTTGTGGATGGACGGCCGTTTTCGCGAGCTTATCAAATTGACCAAGTCCTGGAAGTTGCGACCGACCTTAAACAAGAGTGGCGGATTCTGGAATGCAGGTGTTCCGAGGAAACGGCGCGAAAGCGTCTCGCCGAGCAGGGCACTTCGAGTGAGCATCCGGCAACCAATCGCGATTACGAGTTGTATGTGAAGGTGAAAGATCGATTTGAAGAGATACGCAGGCCAAAGCTGATTATTGATACCGATCAGCCCCTGGAAGTATGTGTGGAACTCGGTATGAAGGCTCTTACGTGACCGGTCTGGGTCGTCTGCGATCAACATTTCTTGCGTGTCGTCGACACTGCCTTGGACGCAAACAAATGGACCCGCCTTAGCATTTCGATTTGAATGTCGTAGAATTGTTCGTTCCGGAGGCGTTTAACGATGCGTAAGACTTCATGCCTTTTTGTTTTTATCATTATGTTGGCTAGTTTTTGCTGGTCACAGACTGCCGCGCCGAAACCCAAGCCCGCTACAAAGCCAATTACTCATGCAGCGTCCCAACCAACAGCGGTAATTGATACTACGGCGGGCAAACTCAGCTGCACGCTCTTCCCTGACAAGGCGCCGATTGGCGTCGCGAATTTTATTGGTCTTTCGAAAGGCACGAAAGATTGGACCGACCCGGTCACCGGCAAAAAGAAACACGGAGTGCCGTTGTACGACGGCACAATTTTTCATCGGGTGATTCCGGACTTCATGATTCAAGGCGGCGATCCCAAAGGCGACGGCACGGGCGACCCGGGATATAAGTTTAAGAACGAAGTCTCTCCTGATCTGCTGTTCGATCAGCCGGGTCGGTTGGCCTACGCCAACGCCGGGCCGGATACGAACGGATCCCAATTTTTCATCACAGAAGTTCCATATCCCAGCCTCAACAGCGGATACACGATCTTTGGGCAATGCGATGATGCCAGCGTGGCTTTAGTCAAGCAGATCGCGCGCATGGCTCGCGACTCCAATGATCGCCCCTTTCAGCCGGTAAAAATCAATCACATTCTGATCGGCGGCAGCGCGGTCGCGCACAAACCTTCAGCATCGAAGCCGGTCGCGAAAAAAACATCAGCTTCGCCAAAGACAAATTCTCAATAAGTATTTTGAAAGGACTCAATGACTCGCGAGCCCGGTACCTACGCTGTTTTTGACACCTCGGAAGGAAAGATCACTTGCCGCCTGTTTGAAAAGGAAGCTCCGAAGACAGTTGCCAATTTTGTTGACCTTGCCGAGGGAAAACGTGAGTGGACGCATCCCACAACGCGAAAAAAGGGCAAAGACCGTTTGTATGACGGCACTATATTCCATCGGGTCATTCCAGAATTCATGATTCAGGGAGGAGATCCTGCTGGCACAGGATTTGGCGGTCCGGGATATCAGTTCGAGGACGAAACCAAAGGCTCGCCTCACCGCTTCGACAAGCCCGGCAAACTCGCGATGGCCAATGCCGGACCGAATACCAATGGCTCCCAGTTCTTTATTACGCTGGCGCCCACAGAATGGCTTACCGGGAAGCACACAATTTTTGGAGAAGTGGTGGAAGGCCAGAGCGTAGCAGAAAAAGTCGTAGGCATCCCGCGAAATAAGCAGGACAAGCCCATGAAGGATGTGACCGTGAAATCGGTCGTGATCGAGAAGGTTTGACCGAGGAGCTATGATCAAGTCGTGGCAAGAGATTTTCCCGCAAGAGCAGCCACAATAGCTGCTACCAATCCCGGAATCGTGTAATTCTTCGCTTCAACATGCGGATTTAGGCCAAGTTCCCGCAGAGTGCCCGATGTGATTGGTCCGATCGAGGCGAGACGGACGTCAACTAGCCGGCTAAGAATATTTTTGGAAGAAGACTTGTGTCTTGCATCGGAGGTCAACAACGTCGCAAAATTCTTCACCGTAGACGAACTCGTAAAAGTGATTATGTGAGGGTGCCGCTTCTTATTCTTTAGAATTTCCTTTAGACGTGACCGTCCGGCTCTAGGGATAATTGTTTCGTAGGCCTCGACCACATCCACATCGGCTCCGGCTTTGCGTAATTCTTCCGGGATCACGTCGCGCGCTATTTTGGCGCGGGCCAGCAGAACGCGTTTGCCTGTCACGTGCCCGCGAAGACTTTCCACTACCGACTCAGCAACATATTTTTTCGGCACAACATTGACTTTGAATCCACGGTCTTCAATGGCCCTCTTCGTAGCAGGGCCGATGGCAGCGATTTTTAAGCGCGTTGGTTTGTGGCCGTCGAGACCCAATTTCCTCAGCCGCCCCCATACAGCCTCAACACCGTTAACGCTGGTGAGAACCAGCCAATCATATGAAGGCAATTGTCGCAGCGCTCGGTCAAGAGGTTTGTACGACCGCGGTTTCCGAATTTCTATAAAGGGAATTTCGATCACTTCCGCGCCAGCTTCGCGCAGTGCTGAAGAGAGCGCGCCGGCCTGATGACGTGCGCGTCCTACAAGGACACGGACGCCGGAAAGCGATTGCGGTTTTGACTTTCGTTTCATCGCGGGCGAGAAACAGATACTTCGTTTATTGTATCCGCAGGTTTCCCGATTGATGAGCTCGGAATGAAAAGGTGTTATTTTATCGCCGGAGTCATGGCTGTTGCGGCATTAGATTAATTTTACCGTATACCTCTTCCAGAATGGCACGCGCTCCATTTTTCAATAACGATTCTCCGACCGCTTCGCCCAGGAGAATGGGATCACTGCCTTCCTGAAATTCGCGCAGGACTTTCGTGCCATCGGGGTGTGCTACCACTGCCGTAAGTTGGATATGTTGATCGCGAATTTCGGCGAAGGCACCGATCGGGACCTGGCAGCCTCCGCCGAGCTTGCTCAACATGGCTCTTTCACAGTCCGTAGTGGTGCGCGCGGTTGAATTGTCTAGAAATGCAAGATGTCCCGCAGTTGCGGCATCCCCGGAGCGGATCTCAATGGCCAGAGCTCCCTGCCCTGCAGCGGGACACATGATTTCCGGCGAGATCATTTGCTTTGCATAACTCAATTTTCCCAAGCGATTGAGACCAGCAGCGGCAAGAATGATGGCGTCATATTCATTCTCTTCGAGTTTTCGTAAGCGTGTATCAACGTTTCCGCGCAGCGGTTGTATATCTAGATCGGGGCGAATAGCCTTTAGCTGTGCCTGGCGGCGCAGGCTGCTGGTTCCTATGCGGGCCTTTTGCGGCAATTGATCAATGGAATCGAAACGAGCCGAGCAGAAGACATCTCGCGGATCTTCGCGCGCGGTGACGGCGGCAATCTGGAACTCCGGAGAAAGTTCGGTGGGAAGGTCTTTCAAACTGTGGACAGCGAGGTCTACGAGATTTTCTACGAGAACCTCCTCGATTTCCTTGGTGAACATTCCCTTGGTGCCCACCTTGGCCAATGCCACATCCGCGCTCTTGTCGCCGGTGGTTTTTATGATTTCAATTTCTACCTGGTGACCACGTTCCCGCAGAAGTTCGGCAATGTGGTTTGCCTGCCAAAGGGCGAGTTGGGAGCCGCGAGTTCCAATGCGCAGGCAGGACACTAATTTTCCGATTCTTCGGGAGAGTCCGGTCTTTGGGGAGCGGTCTGCGCTTCATCTCTTTCCGTGAGATTAAAAATGCGGCGCACGACGTCAATCACGGTCGTCGGTTCCGAGGTTCGCGCGGCCGATTTCAGGGTTGTGATTGGCGTATGCATAATTTTGTTTACGATTCCGTGCGTCAATGCTTCGATGGCAAGTTCCTGGTCGGGAGAAAGTGATCCGAGTCGGGCACGGGCGCGACTTATTTCGGCCTTACGAATGTTTTCTAACTGATCCTGCAAAGAGAGAATCGTCGGCACAACGGTGAGAGTCTGCAAATGGTCATGGAACCGATCCACTTCGACATTTATGATTTGCTCGGCGCGATCGGCTTCCTGCGTGCGATCGGCGAGGTGAGAAGACGCTGCCTGCTGCAAGTCGTCAATGTCGTAAACGAAAATGCCGTCCATCTTATTCATTTCGGGATCAACGTCGCGAGGGACGGCGATGTCAATAAAAAACATAGGACGATTCTTTCGCCGGGTCAGAAATAGCTCTCCGTGTTCCCGGCGAAAAATTGCATGTGGGGCGCCGGTAGATGTGATTACGATGTCAGCGCGGTCGCAGGTATCGTAAAGCTGTTCGAAGAGGATCGCCTCCCCATGAAACTTCTCTGCTAAAACGACGGCGCGCTCGTGGGTACGATTGGCGACGAAGATGGATGCGGCGCCGTGGGCCAGAAGATGACGGGCGGCCAGCTCGCTCATCTTGCCGGCACCGACCAGGTAAACATGTTTGCCGTTGAGCGATCCAAAAATCTTTTTTGCGAGTTCGACAGCGACGGAGGCCACCGACACAGCCGATGCGCCAATGTTGGTTTCGGTTCGTACCCGCTTGGCTACGGCAAAAGCGCGGGTGAGTAAATGATCCAAATGCGAATGAATTGCGCCGGCAGTTCTAGCGGTGGCATAGGCTTCTTTTACCTGCCCCAGAATCTGCGGTTCGCCCACGACCATGGAATCGAGGCTGGCAGTCACGCGGAACAAATGGCGGATCGCTGCGCGCTCGCTGAACTCGTAAAGATGAGATTCGTACGTGGATGGTTCTACGCGAAAGTAGTCACGCATGAACGCGCGCAAGTCGGCGCTTCCGTTTCTTGTTTTTGCCAACACTTCAACGCGATTGCAGGTACAAAGAATCAGGCCCTCATCCACGCCGGCATGTTGCACCAGGCGCTTCAGGGCATCGGGCAGGCTCGCAACAGGGATGTCCAGCCGCTCACGGATTTCTACAGGAGCGGTTTTGTGGTTCACCCCGATGAGCTGAAAGTTCACGATTGCACAACCTTATGAATCGCGCTGAAATAGTTGGCCGACCATGCGATCAATGCGGCCACGAAGGCTCCCGTGGCCAGATACGCGGCGCGGCGCCCGCGCCATCCGGCATTCCAACGGGTGAAAAGCATGACCATGTAAACCGCCCACATCAGGAGCGAAAGCAAAATTTTCGGATCGAGAAAATCGAGGTGGCCAAATGTGGCTTGCGCCACGACCATGCCGGCAATCAATCCCAAGGTCATGAAGGGAAATCCGAACAGCAGTGAGCGGTATCCAATTTCGTCAATCTGCTGCAACGCGGGTAGACGCGACATCACTCCGCCCAACTTCTTAGACTTCAGCCTGCGCTCCTGGATCAAATACAAGACGCTGGCGGTGAAGCTCAAAAATAGAGCTGCGTACCCAGCGAAAATAAGCGCGATATGAGCGATCAGCCAGCCGCCAAGCACCGGAGATGTAAATAGAAATGGTTGCTGACGGGTGGCGGCAGCAAAGGTGAGAACGAACACCAGCGGAAAAATAACCAAGCCCGGCGAAGTCGTGCCATAAATGAAGTACACAATCATGAAAGCGGCCATAACCAACAATGCCAGAAGCGACTCGGCATTGTGTACGGATGTGAGAGCGACCGGCCCGAGGGGAATTACCGCCTCAGCAAGCGAGACGAAGTTAAAAACCATGCCGACACTCATCGCAGGTAAGGCGATGCGGAGCAGCCCGCTCTGCCGGGTTAGCGCCAGCAGTGCGGACAGCAGTCCGAGGGCGTAAAAGCCGAGCGCCACGCGCAGCCAGAGTATGGGCATAAGGGCTATGAACCGGGAGGTCCCGATTATTCGTTCGAGTGATTATAGTCTGCCGGAAGTGTCACTAAGAAGGGCTATGACGATACAAGAGGGGTCAAGCAGACGCAGATCAATGAATACCATTCAAGAAACGCGATCTATCGTCCTAGCCGGTCAGTTTTATCGCGCTCGTCTTTCAGTGCGATGAACCACATATAAATCTCGTCCACCCTCATGATATCTTCCGCCAGAAGCGGGGGATCGGCATATTTATGAATGTCAGTCTGATCATGGCGCCTCTTGAGGCTGGAAACGATGTAGAACAGTTCGTCCACCTTGGAATGCATGACTCTGAGGTCGCTGACGAGGCGAACTTCTTCTATATTCAGTCCGTGCGTTAGGTCTGTACTTGATCTGCCCGATTTTGCGGCTTGCGTTCGCAATCTTTCACCTCGACTCAGCTTTCGATTGTGCGGCAGTGATAAACCCAGCAATATGAGTCAACAGCGGACGTTTTGCAATACCGTTGAAGCTGTACACGCCCACCTCTAATAACTGTCCGTCTTGAGGAGTATGCGTTTAGCGTCCAACGGTGGCCGCTTGTTTCGTTAGTGTGGCCAACGTATGAAGATGGCAAATTGCAATGGCCAGGGCGTCGGCAGCATCTGGCGGCTCAGGAATCTCGGCCAGATTCAATAAGCGGGTCACCATGCTCTGCACCTGATACTTCTCAGCCCGTCCATATCCAACGACTGCGGACTTTATGGTTAGCGGTGCGTATTCGGAGACTTGCAAGCCGACCGACGAGGCAGCAAGCATTGCGACGCCGCGCACCTGTCCCAACTTGAGCGCCGATTTCACATTTACCGCATAGAAAATTTCTTCGATCGCGACGTTATCAGGGCGATGTGCGCGAATGATTTCACCAAGACGCCCGAAAATTGTGGCGAGCCGCTCGCAAAGAGGATCGCGCGGAGAAAGCTTAATCGCGCCGCACGTAATGCAGATCAGCTTCTCATCGGGACTCAGCTCGACGACACCGTAACCCGTGTATTCGGTGCCGCAATCAATCCCCAACACCCGCATGGGTGAGAGTTTACCTCAGGAGCGGAATCGGCGACCGTACCTCCGTGAGTTCATCGCGGTCACGTCAAACTCTCGCAAACTGCCGTCGAAACTCTGTTACTCATTCGGCTTCATGATCTTCTTTTGCCCGGATAAACGGCTTAATGATAATCTCTAAGTTCCGTCTCACATGAACAAGCTGCACATGCATTCTGAAGCCGCCATTCCATCTATCGGAGAGACGGCCCAATGCAGCGAAACCAAAAAAGACTGAACCCGTAAAGAAGTAAGAATCAACATTTATCACAGGAGCAAGCGATGAAAGTTGGCATCCTCACGGGCGGGGGTGATTGTCCCGGCCTCAACGCGGTGATCCGTGCGGCGGTACGAAAAGGCTGTTTCCACTACGAAGACGAATTCATCGGATTTCTTGAAGGCTGGCGCGGAGTAATGGAAGACAAGACGGTCCCGCTTGACCTGTCGGTCGTCGCCGGAATTCTGCCTCGCGGAGGAACTATTCTCCGCACTTCGCGAACCAATCCGGCAAAGAAGCCCAACGGTTTGGAGCAGTGTATCGCTACCCTGAAGAAGAATGGCATTGACGCGCTCATCGCAATCGGCGGCGACGACACGCTCACCGTCGCAAGCAAGCTTTATGCGAAGGGCTTCAATGTGGTCGGAGTGCCCAAGACGATTGATAACGATTTGGCCGGAACCGACTACACCTTCGGGTTCGACACGGCGGTAAACGTTGTTATGGAAGCCATTGACCGCGTGCACACAACCGCCGAAGCTCACAATCGGGTGATGGTTGTCGAAGTCATGGGGCGCGATGCGGGATGGATCGCGATTCACAGTGGAGTGGCCGGTGGCGCCGATGTGATTTTAATCCCGGAGAAACCATTTGATATTGATGAAGTCGCCGACACGATTCGTCTGCGGCACTCCCGCGGCCGTTACTTCAGCATCGTGGTGGTCGCAGAAGGTGCGAAGTTTTCGCCGAGCAGTTCCGGCGACGGCTCAGCAGTCTCGATGGATGGCGACAAGGATGAATTTGGGCACGCGCGACTGGGCGGAATTGGAAACATCTTGGCGAAAGAACTGGAGAAGCGCACCGGTTTCGAAACTCGCACCGTTGTCCTGGGCCACATCCAGCGCGGGGGCACGCCCACTGCATTCGACCGCGTATTAGCCACGCGATACGGCTTGGGAGCGATTGACATGGTTCATCGCGGCGAGTTCGGACGGATGGCCGCTCTTCGTGGAAATAAAATCATCTCCATACCGCTTCAGGAGGCCATTTCCAAGAATCGTACCGTGGACCAGGAAATGATGGACGTCGCCAGCGGAATACTCGAGAAACTTGATGACAAACCAGGCAGTGAAAAAGTCCTCAATAAGAAGGAGACGGTGGAAAAATAAACGCAGGGGCCAAGGTCGGGAACCCGGAATCTTTACATGAACTGGTCCCTCACCATTATTGAATTCGACATGGCCTTCGCGGCCATGATCTGGATTTTCCTTTTCCGCCGCAATAAGCAAACATTCTCCAGCCTACGGCCCCTCGAGCGTTCGTTTGGAAGGCTGGCGCGAAGAAAAACTCTTTCAATCTGTTCTGTCGGGATGCTGACGCTTTGCACTCGAGTCGCCCTAATCCCGATTCTCGGAATTCCTCTTCCTTCGGTTCACGACGAATTCAGCTATCTCCTCGCTGCCGATACTTTCGCGCACGGAAGGCTTACAAATCCCCCTCATCCTATGTGGGTGCACCTCGAGAGTTTTCACATCATTCAGCAACCCACTTACATGTCCATGTATCCGCCGGCTCAGGGACTGGTTTTGGCTTTCGGACAGGTTCTTGGACATCCGTGGATTGGCGTGTTGCTGAGCACCGCAGCTATGTGCGCCGCAATCTGCTGGGCATTACAGGGATGGCTTCCGCCTAAATGGGCACTGTTGGGAGCGTTACTGACGTGGCTCAGGTTGGGAATCTTCAGCTACTGGATTAATAGCTATTGGGGCGGTTCCGTACCGGCGTTTGGCGGCGCGCTCGTGTTCGGCGCCTTTCCCCGGCTGATGCGAAAACCGAGCGTGACGAATTCCGTCGTCATGGCTATTGGCCTGGGCATTCTCGCGAATAGCCGCCCATACGAGGGCTTGGCGTTCAGCCTGCCAATCGCCGCTATTCTGTTGTTCTGGATTGCTGGAAAAAAACGGCCCCCGCTTACCGTTTCTCTGCGGCGAGTCATACTCCCAATCGCATTGGTATTGCTTATCACCGCGCTCGGCATGGGTTATTACAACCATCAAGTCACGGGTAACGCATTGACGATGCCCTATCAGGTAAATCAAGTCACATATGGCAGGGCACCTTTGTTTCTTTGGCAAAAACCACGTCCGGAGCCGGTATATCACCATGCGGTGATGAGTGAATTTTACGGTCAATATCTCGAAATTTTTAAGAACGAGCGTACGGCAGCTGGGCTCTGGAATCGAACGCTGGAATTCATTCTTCTATTTTGGCTTCTCTTCGTTGGTCCCGCTCTATCAATTCCACTACTCGCGTTTCCCTACGCCCGGCGGGATCATTCCATGCGCTATCCGCTATGGATAGGAATGTTTTTCATCCTGGCAGTTTGGGCTGAAACCTGGATGCAGGCTCATTACTTCGCCCCAGCGGTGGCGCTCGTATTTGTAGTGACTCTTCAATGCATGCGTCACCTCACGCACTGGCGATGGCGTCAGTTCAATTTTGGCGGCGCCTTGGCTCGTGCGATCGTGGTTATTTGTTTCGGAATGGCCTTCTTGAGGCTGATCGCGATTCCGGCCCAAGTGTGGGGCCAGGGCACCTGGCCACGGGGAAATCTGGATCGCGCTAACGTTATGCGGAAGCTCGAGTCATTGCCTGGAGAACAACTTGTCATTGTTGAATACGACAAGAGCCATAATCCCGCTAACGAATGGGTGTACAACTCCGCGGATATTGACCATTCAAAAGTGGTATGGGCCCGCGATATGGGAGATGCTGCCAACCAGGAATTATTGAAATATTTCAATCACCGTCAGGTATGGAAGCTGAACCCCGACCAGTCGCCGCCGCGTCTCGACCTTGTTTCTTCAAAAGAGTAGCAGTCGAAGAATGTTAAGGTATCCGATCTCCTCCAGCATTGCGGTCCTCTTGCTTCATTTCTCGTAGAGGTCGAGAAAATGCAAGCCTGATCCGAAAATGTAATTGAGCGGCCAACGATATAAACGTAGCTCGTTTATTTTTGTCGCTACCTTCACATTCAGAGTCCGTTCGAGTTCTTCCCACTGTCTTTCAGATATGTAGTTATAAGGAAGAGCTACTCCGTGGTCCAAATTTCCGGCGCGATCCATCATCCGAAGCCGCAACCCGGCAGCAAATCCGTTCAGCCTGTGATCCTTCACGATCAACCAGCGGCGAGTAACCCGAACCGCCTCGCGCAACAATGTTCCTGGATCGGCCGTGTGGTGCAAGACATCGACCAGCATGACTGCGTCAAAAGACGAATTAACATAAGGAAGATTCGTGCCGTCGAACGATTTGACCGGAATGGCCGTCCGCTCTCGCAACAGAACGTCAAGTCCTTCAATCGTCAGATCGGGCCGCCTTTTCAGAAGCGACCACGCTAATTTTCCATCGCCAGATCCGACGTCAAGAAGATTGCATGAAGGAGGAATGATTTCAGAAAGAAGCTCAGAAAGACGCCGAACGCGTCTGTCATAAACAAGCGTTCGATGCACATGGCCAATCAAACTCATTTGCGGGCCAGGCCAAGAATACTAAGAAAAAAACTGGACAAAATAATTTCAACGCCCAGTGTAATCGTCACCATCGCCGCAGCCACAAGGCGTACCAGCACGACCGGATCCATCGGTCCGAACCCGGTCCGGTTCCACAACAGGAGCGAATAACATGCAACGCCGATGCCAGTGAAAAATAATGCCGCGCCCAGGAAAAGACCCTTTTCCAGAGTAACAAATCGAAAAACCCGGCTTAGTCGCGCATCCTCTGGAAGCAATCCTTCCGTGATTGCAAATATTTTCGTGAAAAAGGCGAATATTACCGCCTGAAATCCAATGAGAATTGCAGCCACCGCATAAAGAAGGGTGTGCACGTCAAAAAAAATATGGCCGACTCTCCTTGGCCCCGGCAACAGCCACAATGCGACCGCGAGGCCCAAGCAAAGTAATACAAGTCCCGGATAGAGAAACAGCCAGCGCGGGCTATAAAGCAGTAGAAAACGCAGATGCCTCCAGCCATCATGCCAACTGCGCATGTGTGATCTCCCCGGCCGCCGGTCTGGCGAAAGAGTAGTTGGGATTTCACACATGCGAAGTTTGAATAGCGACGCCTTCACTACCATTTCGCTGGCGAATTCCATTCCGGTCGTGCGCAGAGCCATGCGATCGTAGGCGGCCTTGGTGAACCCGCGCAATCCGCAATGGAAATCGTGGAAGGGTGTTTCAAAAAACAAGCGACCGATTCCGGTGAGCAGTGGGTTTCCAAAATATCGATGCAATGGACGCATTGCCCCGGGTTGAATCCCGCCCTTAAAACGATTGCCCATTACAAGGTCGCAGCCTGATCGTAGCTTTTGTAGGAATGCCGGAATTTGAGTGAAGTCGTAGGTGCCATCCGCGTCACCCATAATGATGTATTTTCCCCGCGCAGCGGCGATTCCGCCTCTCAAGGCGCTTCCATAGCCTCGATCTTTAACAGAAATCACGGTGGCTCCAGCATTACGCGCGATCTCTGGAGATTTATCCGTGCTGCCATTATCGGCGACAATGATTTCGCCGGCGATCTTCTGCTCTGCGAACGTTCGAAGTATTTGCTCGATACATCCAGCTACGCTGTTTTCTTCATTCAGACA
>DASYGR010000009.1:0-12683 GCA_035999525.1 Terriglobales bacterium | reverse complement strand
CTTCCGCCGGGGAACGCGTGATCACGGATGCAGCTTGCGCCATAACGATTATTCTAGCGTATATGCGGGGTTGGGACGGGAGATCGGCTCCCGGGCGGGGGGCGGCTCAGATGGAGTTGGACCCTTAGCAGCCAAGCATTAGTCGAGTTCGCTAACTCACTTGCACCGGCGAACTCGAACCGTCGCATCGGCGGAAAGCATTGAGAAAAGTCTTGGCGAAGGCAACGCAGTTTGATTTGTCGGGGACATCCGTTGAGGCGCGGGAAGGGTACTGATCGTAAGTACGGCCGTCCAAGAGCCGTCCGTTTTTCGTTTTCCTGACACCACCCCATTGCTTGAAAAAGAAGGGAACGCCGCGGGCCCGGCATTGATCTCGAATGGAAATCACCCATTCTTTCCTGAGAGGACGAGCGCCAGGACCGCTTTCTCCGCCCACAATCACCCAGGAGATGCCTGACAGATTTAGTTCGCCCAGGTCTTCCAATAATGGCTCCACGGACAGGAAACGAACGGCCGCAGGGGCGCTTCGTAAATGATTCATTCTTGGCAGACCGTATTTCCTGTCCTCTACGCTGACGCCCCACCAGATATTACTCTGATGCGAAGCAAAACTAAGTCCACTTTGCAAAAGGTCCCGCAACCGTTCTGACCGTTTTGTCAGCACCTGATAGGTATGCCAGTTTGCTTTGACCATCACCTGTGAAACGGCCTCAATGTATTGGTCCGAGACACCCGGCTGGAACAAATCACTCATTGAATTCACGAAGACGAGCTTAGGCGACCGCCACGCAAATGGCTCGGTCAGTTTCTCTGGGACAATGCGCAAATCGAAGCCTTGTTCGTAAGGATGTCCTTTGACCCCACGAAAGCGCTCGGCGAAAGTTTCGGCATAGCAATGCTTGCATCCGGGGCTGATCTTGGTGCAGCCCCGGACGGGGTTCCAGGTGGCGTCGGTCCATTCGATATGGGAGTTCAGCGACACTATGCTCCATCGGAAGGTATACATCAGGGTGGCTCATGTAGGACATACCATTACCTAAGATTCGGCCACAGGGAGTGCCATGAAGCTCGACATCTGTAAACTTTGCTTAAGGGAGGTAAAGCTTGTAGACAGCCACCTGATGTCTCGTGGACTCTACGATCTGTGTAAAACACCGAATGACGATCCGATCTTCGTATCTAACAAAGTGATTATGCAGTCTGGCAGACAGCTCAAGCATCCGCTTCTATGCGAGCAGTGCGACGGTACGCTGAGCCGCGAGGGCGAGAGTTGGATTCTGCCACTACTTGCGAAAATCGACGGCACATTCCCACTTTTTGATCTACTTCAGACGATTGCGCCTGATGTGACGGAAGGTGACCTTTAGGGGCTACGCCGCTTCGCGGGTCCCCGAGATCGATGTCCCAAAGCTCACCCATTTTGCGGCAGGAATATTTTGGAAGGCGTCAGTCCATTCTTGGAGGGGAGGGGAGACAACACCACTTATTGAACTCGGCAAGTACGGTGAATTACTACGTGTGTTCCTGCGCGGCGAAGCTCCGTTTCCTCAAAAGATGGCGTTGATTGTCGGCGTCGTTCCGCCGCCGGTTACGACCATCAACTTCTGTTATCCGTATCGAGGATCCGCATCTGGCCATCACAATTACCTATTTCACATCCTGGGTATTGAGTTCGCGCTGCTCGTTGGTAATACCGTCTCTGCAGGACAAAAAGCGAACTGCTTCGCGTCGCATCCTTTGCACCCGATAATCGTTTCCGACGGAATCTCAGGAGCTATCAAGGGCGTTGTTCGCGGGGCAACCAAGAAAGCGCACCGAGCTAAGGACGTCATGCGATACCTGGACAGAGGAAGGAACTGACTATTTGGACAGATTCTCGGTGGGACCGCGCGACGCAGCGGCAAAGGTGTCCCGAAAAATCTACAGCGAGATGTTTCCGTGCTTCTTGGGCTGGTCTTGCCGCGCTCGGTCAGCGCACCCGAACACTGCGTTTGGCTACTTAAGCACTAAATAACATGCTTAAATAATGCTAAAATAGCACCATGATTGATGTCACGCAGGACATTTATTCGCTGACCACGTTCAAGCGCAAGTCTTTGGACTTGATGAAGCGCATGAAGAAGAGCGGACGGCCTCTCGTGTTGACGGTGAATGGCAAAGCGGAAGCTGTGTTGCTCGATGCCAAGGATTACCAGCACGTGGCCGAGCATCTCGACGCGATTACAAACATCCGTCAGGGACTTTTGGAGACCGAGCGGGGCTTGGGTCAACCCGCCAAAGAGGTTTTCGAAGAGATAAGGCGTGAGACGCGATCGAGGAAATGAGCTATCTCGTCGTCCTGACTCCGAGAGCGAAGCACGATCTCAGAACCATTCATGCCCACATCTTTAAGCAGGCACCCGACGCAGCCGATGATTGGCTGGACCGTGCCGAGCGAGCGGTTAATAGTCTGAACCATCATCCAGACCGTTGCCCGCTGGCTCCGGAGAGCGGTTCATTCGACGAACCCATCCGTGAGCTACTTCTTGGCAGGGGCAATCGAGGTATCTATCGGTTCCTATTCGTTGTCCGTGACAAATCGGTCTACATATTGCACATTCGGCATGGATCCATGCTCCCGTGGGAGCCGCCGGGCGAATGATTGAAAACGGCGAGTAATCAGCGGGAATTCGCTGCAAATAAAAATAAAGCGGGTCCCTCCACTGCGCTTCGCTCCGGTCGGGATGACAGAGTTATTTAAGCGTACTACAGCGGTATATTCCCATGCTTCTTTGGGGGAACCTTTTCTCTTTTGGTTTCCAGCATCGCCAGCGCTTGAATAAGCTTTTTTCGCGTGTCCCGGGGCTGGATGACGGCATCCACGTATCCGCGTTCGGCGGCTACGTAGGGGTTGGCGAAGCGCTCGCGGAATTCTTCAATTTTTTCCTGGCGTAGCTTGTCGCGGTTGGGGGCGGCGTCCAAGTCGCGCTTGTAAACGATGTCAACCGCGCCTTCGGGGCCCATGACTGCGATTTCGGCGGTTGGCCATGCGTAATTCACATCGGTGCGGATATGTTTCGACGCCATCACGCAGTACGCCCCGCCGTAAGCCTTGCGCGTAATAACGGTAATTTTCGGAACCGTAGCTTCGGCGAACGCAAAGAGCAGCTTGGCGCCGTGCCTGATGATTCCTCCATATTCTTGATTTGTGCCCGGTAAAAATCCGGGAACGTCCTCAAAAGTGATCAGCGGAATATTGAAGCAGTCGCAGAAGCGCACGAAGCGCGCGCCTTTGACCGACGCATTGATATCGAGCGTCCCAGCCAGCATGGCCGGTTGATTGGCGACAATTCCAACCGGTTGGCCGTTCAACCGCGCGAATCCCACGACGATGTTCTTCGCGAAGTGTTCATGGACTTCGAAGAAATAGGCGTCGTCCGCGACGGCATGAATCACGTCTTTCATGTCATAAGGAAGATTCGATTGCTCGGGAACGATGCTATCCAGCGCAGCATCGGCGCGGTCAATAGGATCCGTGCAAGGCTTCCTCGGCGGGTCATCGAGATTATTGGACGGCAAGAAACTGAGCAGCTCGCGCACCATCGCCAGGCATTCTTCGTCATCGTGGGCCATGAAGTGGGCGACACCCGAAACTTCGTTGTGAGTGGTGGCTCCGCCAAGCTGGTCTTTGGTGACGTCTTCGTGCGTGACCGTCTTGATCACATCCGGCCCGGTGATGAACATGTAGGAAGTCTTGTCCACCATCAGGATGAAATCCGTGATCGCAGGCGAATAAACGGCCCCGCCCGCGCATGGACCCATAATCGCGGAAATTTGTGGAATCACGCCGCTGTACAGCGTGTTGCGCAGAAAAATGTCTGCATATCCGGCCAAGGACACAACGCCTTCCTGTATGCGGGCCCCGCCGGAATCGTTGAGGCCAACTAAAGGCGCTCCCATCTTCGCGGCCAGATCCATGATCTTCACGATCTTTGCCGCATTGGCTTCGGAGAGAGACCCGCCGAAAACGGTGAAATCCTGCGCGAAAATAAAAACCAGGCGGCCGTCAATGCGTCCGTAGCCGGTGATGAAGCCGTCGCCATAATATTTTTGTTCGGCCATGCCGAAGTCGTTGGAGCGGTGGGTGACGAGTTTATCGGTCTCCTCGAACGTGCCTTCATCGAGCAGGAACTCGATGCGTTCGCGGGCAGACATCTTGCCTTCTTTATGCTGCCGTTCGCGGCGTTGCGCGCCTCCGCCATCTTCAGCGAGATGGTTGCGCTTCTGGAGTTCAGCCAGTTTTTGTTCGAGATTCATTGCGGGACGATTATAGCGGGAGGAAGGGTCGGGAAGCGGCTTCGGTGGGTGCGGCGGTTTGCTCCGCTGGACAGCCGAGGGCGGCTGTCCCAACGCGTGCTTGCTATTCCATGCTTGAGCCCATGGGCTCGTAGCGGTACCTCTTGCCGTCCCAAAAAAGTACGGCCGTCATTTGGTCGCCACCTTTTTCTTCGACGTAGATGGCCATCATCTTCTTTTTCCTGATCTGATACTTCTTTACGGTGACCCCTTTATACGGCAAGTTTACGATGACGAATTTCGATGCCGGAGATGGGGAGCGCCATGCGTCCTTTCCCGAACCGTGAATTATCAGGAGCGCCAGAGCGCGGTCCTCTGGGATGTCAGTCGAGAATCCGGTGGTCACTTTTGGGTTTCCATAACCAAAAAAAGTGTAGTAAGGATCAAGGACAACAAAATCTTTGTCTGCCTGGTCGGCCATGGGATTTTTGCAGCGCGCCGGAATCACAATGTCGTCCACGCCGTCTCCATTGAGGTCAGCCACGAGCGGCTGGATTCCCATCAGGGTGCAACTCAATCCGAATTCCTTTTGAACAAAGTCATTGGTGACTACAGAATCAGGCGGCTGCGGTTTGGCGGCATCTTGCTGAGCCCAAAAACTCTGCGGCTGAGCAAGCAGCACGAGACTTAGAAACGCTAGAAAACGAGGTAACTGCATGATCTCTACTCTAGCTCTGATCCGCGCATGAGGGTAGAGACAATACAGATGCTGTGTTACTTCCGGAAGTGCTCCCAGCCTTTGGGGCTCAATTTTCGGGATTTATTATGACTTGCCAAGATCATCCCCCGGCCAGGAACAATGCGTCCGATTTCCGTGACTGGAACATTCGCAAGGCGAGTTGGCATCCGGGCGCTACCAGATGTGAACAATAACTCGTAGTCCTCGCCTCCGTGCAACGCTGAGTCAAGATCTACAATCCTCCCCAACTTTCCGTAACAGGCACGCGGAATCGCCTCCGCGTTTATCTCCGCTCCGACGCCACTTTCTTCACAAATGTGGCTTAGGTCGGTGGAGAGCCCGTCGCTTATATCAATCATTGCCGAGGCCAGGCCTCTTTCGCGAAGGATGCGTCCGACTTCAAGACGAGGTATGGGATACAAATATTTGTCCAAATCTTCGGGCGGAATGCTTCTCTTGCGGCGCTGGAGCAGCATTCGCAGCGTGGTAGCCGCGCCTCCCAACGATCCGGTTATGTAGATGCGATCCCCCGGCTTCGCACCTGACCGAAGAATCGCCTTTCCTTTCGGAACAGAGCCGAGCACCACAATGTCGGCGAGGATTTTCCCCGGAGATTTTGCTGTGTCGCCACCCGCTAGGGTGACCTTGAAGGCTGCTCCGAGGTCTAGCAAACCGCCGAGAAATTCGTCTGCCCACGCTTGCGGCAGCGTCCCGGGCAGAGCTAGGGATAGAAAAATGGCAAGCGGAATTCCCCCCGTAGCTGCAATGTCACTCAACCCTCGGAGGAGACAACGGTGACCGATCGAAGCCGCCGATTGGAAGCCCCGGCGGAAATGAACGTCTTCCAAGCTGAAATCGGTCGTAACGAGCGCTTCATGGCCGACAGGAATCTGGACTGCCGCACAGTCGTCCCCAATGCCGATGATTCCTCGCGCCCGGCCAGCACGCAGGCGTATGCGGCGTATGAGGGCTTTTTCAGGAAGAGGCAAGGCAACCTAATAATATCTGACATATTATCGGCCAGTCTCGAAAGGAAGCGCCCTGTTACGCCCAAACCGGATTCCGGGCAGCCGACGCCCTGCCTGATCCATTTTACAAGCTGTTCGGATTGCGTGCTTCTTCGAGCAAACCAGAACCGCATGGCGCATAATCTTAACCTTTGCTATGGGTTGGGGAAAGCGTCTCGGGCAATACAGGTCGAATATTTAAGGGGAATGCTCATTTTTGGGAACCTCTTCGTCGATTGAATTCCAGGGCAACAATGGATCGCGCAGCTTTCCGCCAGCCTCGGGGGTTTTGCCCCGGCACGTCTAACAATTCGCTTGTTCTGAAAGGAGCAACATAATGAATATTTTCCGGATCTTTACTCTGACACTCATTCCAAGCCTGTGGTTCACTAGTGCGGCTTTAGCACAGGAAAGAAAGATTGAGCGTTCCGACCTGCCGCCGAAGGTGGAGGAAAAGGTCGCCACCCTGAGCGAGGGGGCAACGATTCGCGGCTTTTCCAAGGAAAGAGAGAACGGCCAAACTGATTACGAAGTTGAGATGGTAGTAGACGGCCACAGCAAAGATGTCCTGATGGATTCTGGCGGAACGGTGCTCGAAGTGGAAGAACAAGTCACTCTGGATTCGCTTCCCTTAGCTGTTCAAAGAGGGCTCCAGACAAAGGCGGGCAAAGGGAAACTCATAAAGGTGGAATGCATCACCAAACACGACAAGGTCGTGGCATACGAAGCTCAAGTCAGAAATAGCGGGAAAGGGACAGAGGTCCAGGTCAGTCCAGACGGGAAACCCCTAAGCCACGAAGAATAGAGTCCGGCGCCGCTTGGGGCGGAAATTGCTGTCCGATGCTTCATGCCCAGCGCCCATTCCTGCCGTGAGCGGCCATGGACCGGCGGTTCCAGCGCAAGTCGAGTCTCGCAAAATGCAAGGCCGTAATCCGGCTAAAGGACATGGCCGATTACTCATCCTTGGTAACAAATTTTGGTCGTCCTGCCTCGTTGACATGGGGAACCTACTTTGTTACCTTTGCCCATCAGTCTCCCAGACTTGGTTGCCGGGGCTAAGTGCTGTATCCAGTTTGGATTGCAGCAAAATGCGATGCTTCGGTGATCCTTTGGCCAGTGAATTTGTAAGGACTTGTTCTTTACCGGAATGGGAACCAGGCCAGGTTCCACATTGGGCAAGGCTTTCCGTCGAAAGCCGCCGCCCGGTAGCTGGATCAATTATTAGCGAGAGAGGGGAATTATTGAGTAAGCGTTGTTACATTCTTTTCGTCGCGCGGGGTGAAGATGGGCAGCTTCGGAAGATTCCGATTCCGCTCAATTACCTCTACGTGCTGACGGCCGGCATGGCGATTGGAATCTTTAGCCTTACCGGCATTGCCAGTTCATACACGCGGATGCTGCTGAAGGTCTCGCACTATAACGAACTGCGCACCCAAAAAGAAGCGCTTACGACCCGCTATTCGACCCTCGAAAAAGTGGCTCAGGAGCGGGATGTTCAAGTGGCCTCGCTCGGTTCTCTGGCAAGCGAAGTTTCCACCCTTTATGGACTGAAGTCTGACCCCAGTTTGATGCCCGGTTCTTCCGACTCAAAGAACATTCAGGAGGCGCAAGTCACCTCTTCGCTGGATCGTCTTTATGTGTTGAAGACTTCGGCGTTGAGCGGCGCAACCACTACCGGCATTTCCCTCGGACTGACCCGCGACGCCACCACTTCGGAATGGCTTCGCGCCAACGCTGCACCGAACCTTTGGCCGGTCGAGGGCCCGGTGACCGGTTCTTTCGGAGAGCGGATTGATCCATTTAATGGCGAAGGCGCTTTCCATAGCGGCGTGGATATCGGTTCTTCTTACGGGCAGGCCATCATCGCTCCGGCGGATGGAGTAGTGCAGTTCGCTGACTTCATGGGCGGATACGGCCGAGCTATCGTTCTGAATCACGGCCATGGAATCACGACTCGCTACGGGCATTTGTCAAACTTCGCTGTGGTCACCGGCCAGCACGTCCGTCGCGGAGACACGATTGGATACGTTGGATTGAGCGGACGCAGCACGGGCCCTCATCTGCACTACGAAGTCCGCATCAACGATACCCCGGTGAATCCGTACAAGTACCTGCGGATGACCGTGGCGAATGTCGGCGGTTTCCCGGCTGGAAGCTGAAGAGAGCAGTCAGCACTCAGTAATCAGCTCTGGAGTGTCCCACCTGACACCTTTTTTGCGAAAAGCGCCCTCATCATGTGTGGGGGCAAAATGAAGGCTGTGTCCAGGTATTGAACGCTGAGTGCTGAATGCTCGCTGTTTTACTGCCTCAACCCAATCCAACGTTCCGACACCACGATCGAATTGCCTGGATTATGGGGATCGTATCGGACCGAGGTCGGCACACCGAGGCGGCAGGAATGAAGATTGATTCGCTGCCTTAAGTAGGTCACGTCCTGCGAAGCTTCATAGGAAACTCCCGCAACGTCATATTGAAAGATCAGGAAAGTCGCAAAGTTCTCTTCGGCGGCCTTCTGCTCTTGCACGTCAATGACGGTGCCGTCCGTGATGCGCCCAACCTGATCGAGCCATTCCCGGCGCTTGGTTTCCAGTTCTTTTGCGGTCTTGGGCTTTTGGCGGAAGAGAAAATAACCAGTGAGCGCCGCGGCAACGCTGCCTGCGGCAAATGCATAGAGTCGAAAAGGAATCATGACGAGTGGGATCGAATCGGTTTCTCTAAACAGGATAAAGCCAGAGTCGAAATCGGGGAAGAGGTATGCTTGTTACGGAAGAGTAAAACGGCGGATTGAAAACTTCCTTCTTTTGACCGGTTGGGCGGGTTTTGGTATCCGGCGCGGATGCCCGCGTCACACCTGCTAAACAGGAACCCACACTCACTACCAGCCCATTCTCTTCCTCAGCTCCGTTATGTGGGCGACGTGATGCTTTCCGTGCCAGGCGTAGATGGCCAGATTTTTTTCCAGCGGCACCAGTCGCTCGTTCTCCGGATGCCGGAAACTGCGCTTCCAATCGTCTTCGCTCAGCCCTCGCAGCAGATATAGCCACTTCTGATGCAGAGAATCCAACAGTAACAGAGAGGTTTCAATCGGCGTCGCAAGATTGTCGGACGACTTTGCCCAGCCGTCTTCGAGGTAAGGCTTAATGGTTGGCACGTCCTCGGTCAACGCGAGCTTGAATCTCACATACGCATTCATGTGGCTGTCCGGCAGGTGATGAATCACCTGGCGCACGTTCCAGCCGCCGTCGCGATACGGGGTCTCCAGTTGCTGTGGTGATAGGCCCGCGACCGCGGAGCGCAGGGCGGCCGGGGTCCGCTCGATATCGCCGATCATCTGTTGCCGCTCTTCTTTACTTGGGGAACCTTGATACTTGAATTTACCGATGGGATATCGCGGATCGTCGCTCATCTTTGTGCCTCCGTTTGACTCAATACAAGATAGACGAGATTGAGAGCCGGAAGGCTGCAAAAGTGTGAAGCCGCTCTTGTGGGAATTCAAAATACTGCTTTAAACTTCGATGTGTTTTCCGCCAACCATAAGGCCGGGCGCCTATCTCGCGAGAGCCAGGATGCGCACCGGAGCCTTAGCGCGATTTTCAAGTTTCATCGGCGCGACCATAACGATTCCTCCATCGGCTGGTGCGTGATCAAGGTCGGCGACGTTTTCGATGAGGTAGGCGTCGCGTGACAGCGTGTACTTAGCGACCGGGTGGTCAGCCTCTTTACCTTTATCCCTATCCCTGGACACTCCAGCATCCACGCTTCCAGAATCGGTACCGAGAGCGACCACATCGCGCCCTTCGATTAAAAATTTCGCTGCGTCGGCGGAATATCCGGCAGAACCCGCGGCCCGGTCTTGACCCGAATAATTCTCCTGCGCAGTGTCACCTGTGAGGGCCATCACAACCGAACCGGGAGGAACTTCACCGTGAATTCGTTCCCAATTCGCGATATCAATGACCGACAGCTGATAATTGGGATTCTTCTTCGCGCCGTCCCTGACATCGAGTACCACCAACGGCGCGACCAACCGTTCCGGAGGAATCTGATCCGCGGTCCACAAACCGGTGCCCAATGCCGCGGGTGCGTCCAGTCGAGTCTCCGCGGACTTGTGCGGTGAAGCCTTTGCGAACGTGCCACTCTTCAATACGGTGGAAGCGCCGTAGTTCCGCGCTGCCGATACCACCGCCGCGGTCGGATATGTTAAGTCCACCACGGTGTGGAACACGGCCGGTGGCGGCACGGTGAAATGGCGCTGCCCAAACAGGAATAGTGCTAATGCCAAAACATATCCGACAATTAAAGACTTGGTTCTCATAGCAATTCTGAATTGTTTTCCTTTTATTTAGACGCTCGCAAGACGGAAAAGTTCGGGCTAATTTATCAAACTGCGGTAAAAAAACAGAAACAGAACTTACATGTTTCGGTTCTTTCCATTGTTACATTGGCGGAATCACGGCTCAACAAACAGGAGGACATGGGCCTTCGAGTTACGCCGAGATCGCAATCAGCGCGGCAACCAAGGTTCCGAGAAAATTAACCAAGTCATTGTTCAAAAGTTTTCGCCGCTCCAACAAAGCTCCCAAAAAACTGTCGGCAAGCGTTCCGCATAGCGCGGTAAGAATCGGAATAGCGATGCGCTTCCACGGAACCATCCCACCCAAGGCACACACCGCGCTCACGACTATCGCTGCCGCCAGTCCCGACACTGTGCCGAGAACGGTGACGCCACCATCAGTGCCGGCGGGGACTTCTCTTAAGGTGGTAATGAGGCGAGTTTTTTCATTGCTGAGTTGACCCACTTCACTCGAGACGGTATCGGCGGCAGCCTCCGACAGCGACGCTGCTATTGCGAGGAGGAAGATGGGTCTGCCAGTGAAGGCGAAGAATGTCGCGCAAATGGCAGCCACGCCCAGGTTCGCCAGCACTTGAAGAGCATTGCGACCGCCGATTTTTTCGGCGGTGCCAAATTTTAATTTTTCTTGATATCCAATTTTCGTGCTTAACCACGCCATGGCAAATACCGCAATCAGCGCGGCCAACGCGGGAACACCAGCTGCGGCGGAAAGCACGAAACAAACCGCCGCCCCGGCGACGGCACCAAATAAGCTGACCGCCCGCACCGAAAATGCCAGAAGGGCAAAGGCGAGAGTGACGAGAAGGCAAAACCACAACGATCGCCCATCACGTCCGGCTAAGTGGGCATGATCTATAAGCAATTGAGCCAGCATGGCACCCATGTCGGTAGATATTGAGATAGACCACTATATGTTGGGCTGCGCTGCTGCATAGTCCATTGCCCTGCGGGTTACAGCGAGATTACCCCCGCACTCAACATGCATCAAACAGTTGTTCGTAGTTTAAACTCAACGCCTTAGCGCTCTGCGTAAGCGCTAAAAAGCATGGAGTGAACCTATGGCGGCTTCTGTTTGGTCTGGATATCTTACCTTCGGCTTGATTTCTATGCCGGTGCGATTATTTTCTGGCGCGCGCAGCTCGAGCATTTCTTTCCACATGCTGCATCGCGACGACCTTCAGCGCGTCAAACAGCAACTTTATTGTCCGGCGGATAATCGCGTCGTCGAACGCAGTGAAATCGTGAAGGGCTACGAATACCGCAAGGATGAGTACGTCGTAGTCGAGCCTGAGGAGATCAAGAAGATTGAACCGAAGACAGCCAAGACCATGGAAATTCTGGAATTCGTGAAAGAAGACGAGGTTGATCCAGTCTTTTTCGAGTCTTCTTATTATCTGATGCCGGAAGAAGCCGGCCGCCGCCCCTACGCGCTACTCACCAAGGCGCTCGAAGAAAGCAATTATGTCGCGATCGCCAAGCTGACCATGCACAACCGCGAATATACGGTGTTTTTGCGTCCACGTGATGGCGGAATGATGTTGCACACTATGTATTACGCCGACGAAGTTCGTGAAGTGGAAGGATTCGGCGCTCCTGACGTGGAACTTAAAGACGCCGAAGTCAAAGTCGCGCATCAGCTGATCGACGCGCTCGCGGATAAGTGGGACCCAGAGAAATATCACGACACCTTTCAGGAGAATCTGAAAAAGATGATTCAGACGAAACTTCAGGGCGGTAAGATCGCTGAGGTAGAAAAACCAAAAAAATTGGCTCCTGTAGTGGATCTGATGTCCGCACTCAAACAAAGCCTGGCCGAGATGGAAGGCAAGAAAAAGCCAGCCGCCACAGCCCCGCGCGCCGCCGCGGCATCGGGAAAGAAAACGCGCGGCCGGGGATAAGTGGAACTTTTGCGGTTATGCACTCCCACTGTTTGAGTTCCGTGAGGTTTCCGTCGTCTTCCGCCCTTAACGGATGCCTCCTAACTATGCGAGCAACTACGGTGGTGCGAGCGGCATCCCTCATAAGGAAGTCTCCGGGGAAAACATAAGGTTCGCCTACCCTCACTGGCGCTTCCCGGTTGTCACATTTAGAATGGGAAGCTCTTCTCAAGATTAACCTTTTGCGAGTCATGAATTTTATTCCGGGGTGCCGATGAAGTTGGTGCGTGTCGCGCGTTCAGCAGGCGCGTTTTTCTTGTTTTTGGTTTGTGCGGGTTGCGGAGACGTATACCGGCCAGTCGCAACTCCGATCATTCCCACCTCGCCGAATCCAGGTTTTAGCAAGGCCGTATTCGTTATTAGTGGTAATG
>DASYGR010000464.1:0-4128 GCA_035999525.1 Terriglobales bacterium | reverse complement strand
CCTTCTTGCGAAGCAGTTGCCCCTTGCACAGCCCTATCTCGAGGAATCCGTTTCGGTGGATCCGAATCAAGTACCCTCTCTGATGGCCCTGGGCACTTTACGCTTCGATGAGGGAAACTATCCTGGTGCGATTGACGTTTTGAATAAGGCCGTGCAATTAGACCCGTCCTCTTGGAAGTCTCAATGGATGCTTTCCGGATCTTATCTTCATCAGCACGATTACCAGCAGGCGCGGGAACACGCGGAAAAGGCGCTTGCGACCGGCAAAGAAGCGGCCAGCCGAGTCCAGCTTATTCTTGGGGAAGCACTGGCCGGTTTAGGCGAACGCCAGCGCGCGATCGCGGCGTTCGAAGTATTCCTGACTGACTACCCCACCGACCCCAGCGCCCCGAAAATTCGAGGCTGGGTGGAGAATCTGCGAAGAGTCCCACAAAAGTAGAAAAGCGCAATCATGAGCTTAGCTTTAAGGCTGTTCACAGTCATGCTTGTTTCACTCGGTTTGGCGCTACCCGCAACCGCGCAGGTGGCCGGCCCTGCTCGCTCGGGGCGACCGCTAGGTAGCGTAGTCGTGTACATACGGAGCGAGCGAGGGGAGCCGTTGTCCATTGCGCCGAAGATCACCTTGACGTCGATGATGTATGACGGCCCAGCGTCGAGCTTTCCGCAGACTACCGGCAACGGCTGGGTGTTTTCAAATGTCGTCGCCGGCGATGAGTTCTCCGTTGAAGTGAAAGCGGACGGATATGAGACGGCACATGAGACCGTCAATCTCCCCGCGGAAGACGGCGCCTCTGTGAGCGTAATAGTTTTCATGAAAAAAAAAGATGACCGGCTGGTCGTTCAAGCCCCCGCCGGCCAATTCGTTCTAGCACCCCGAGCTGAAAAGGAAGTCGAGAGAGGATTGAAGGACTTGCGTTTGAATAAGATCGATTCAGCACAGAAGCATTTTCAAAAAGCCCTAGGCATGGCGCCGGGGAATCCCTACTCGAACTACGTGATGGGGATGAGCTACCTGCTTGAGAAACAGTTGGCCGAGGCAAAGCCGTATCTGGAAAAATCCGTGTCAATCGACCCTAAGAAACCTCCGGCGCTGTTAGCGCTGGGCACGCTGCGATTCGAGCAGGCAGACTATCCGGGAGCAATTCAGATCCTCACGCAGGCTGTGCAATTGGAACCTTCTTCCTGGAAAGCACAATGGATGCTGGCTGCTTCGTATTTGTATCAGAAAGACTTTGAACACGCCCGGGACTCCGCGGAAAGAGCGCTTTCATCCGGCAAGAAGAACGCGAACCAAGTCCAATTGCTTCTCGGAGAAGCGTTGGCCGGATTGGGAGAGCGCGAAAAGGCCTTGGGCGCTTTTCAATTCTTCCTGAACCAATATCCGAAGGACCCGAACGCGCCGAGAGTTCGTGCTTGGATCCAGGCTCTCGAAAAGCCGTCGGACGCTGCTGCGCAGCCAGCGTCTGTTGCAATTACACCGCGTACCGTTGCGACGATGTGGCCCGGGCTCGTACCTTCTCCTTCGCCACCTGTCGAGGCCCCAGTCAGGGAAAACTGGGCCCCGCAAGACATCGATGCCGAGAGGCCCTTTGTGATTTCGGGTGCAGCCTGTTCTCTGCCCACAGTTCTTCGCGCCGCAGAGGAAAAAGCGATGCAACTCGTAAGCAATTTGCAGAAGTTTACTGCCACTGAAGAGTATCAGTCGGTGGAGATCAAGCGGAACCAACAATTGGAAACGCCGGACACGCGCACATACGGGTACTTGGTGTTCATCGACGAGCCCCGTCGACACGTCATCCAGGTGCATGAAGTACGAAACCAAGGGTTGAGTGCAAAAGACATGCCCGGACGTCTCGCGGATTTCGGTGCGCCTGCGCTCGCGCTGGCGTTTCATCCGGTATATAGCGGCGATTTCAATTGGAAATGTGAAGGACTCGGAGAATGGAAGGACCAGCCCGCCTGGATACTGCGGTTCGAACAACGAGCCGACTCTCCCACCAGCCTTCTCGCTAGCTTCGACACGCCATCACAGGAATACGCCTTGCCCTTGAAAGGGCGCGCTTGGGTCGCCGAAAATGGCGGACAGGTCATGCACCTCGAAACCGATCTAACGAAGCCGGTCGCGCTCGTCGGATTGCAAAGGGAGCATTTCGTGGTCGATTACCAGCCCGTACGATTTCGGACTCACAAAGTAACGCTGTGGCTTCCGGAAAATGTCGATGTCTATATTCAATACCAAGGCCACTATCTTCATCACTACCACCACTACCATGATTTCAAGCTTTTCTGGATCGGCACTGACCAGACGATCAGCAAACCCAAGGAATCTCTCAGCCCGCAATAGATGAAATCCAGTGCTCCGCCCATGCCCGCATTGCCTGTACTTCAGTACAGTGCAAATTGCGGTGCGCGAGGCTATCTACATGAACAAGGCCGCTTGCGCGGTGGCAACGCGAGTGCTACGGTGAAGATTACCTTTTTCTCCGCGTGAAATTGACGAAAAGAACGCACATCTTCATGACGCGTCGCGGAAACTAAGAACAGGTACGCGCGGGTTTACCAAGACCCGCCGCGCAGGAGTTTTGCGTGGCGAATTGGATTGGCGGCGATCAGAAAATACCCCAGGGGCGTTTAATCCTCGTTTCCTACGGCATTGTCCTCGGAATCATCCTGCTGTTGCTCGGATTCTGGAAACTGCAAATCGTGCAATCCGGGCATTATTCCGACCTGGCGGAAAAAAACCGCGTGCGCTCGATACCCATCATCGCCCCGCGAGGAAAAATACTGGACCGCAACGGACGCGTGATCGTCGACAACTATCCTTCGTTCAGCATCCTTCTGTTGCGCGATGATCCCGCTCAAATCCAGAAAGATCTGCCGCAAATTACGGCCGGGCTCAGTATCACTCCGGAAGACCTGAGGCAACAACTCGAGGAAGCAAAAATCGAGCCAAAATTCCAGCCAGTCATCGTCAAGCCGGAGGCCACCGACGCGGACCTCGCGTTCGTCGAATCGCATCGCGTGGATTTGCCAGAGCTTGAATTGATGATGGTGCAGCGCCGCAAATATCCCTTGAACGATTTCCTCGCGCACGTGATCGGATATGTCGGAGAAGTGTCGCCCGAGCAACTCGATCAGCAATCCGGCGACCGCTACAAGCCGGGTGACATCGTGGGCAAAGCGGGCCTCGAACGCCAATACAACGATACGCTGACGGGAACAGACGGCATGCGGCGCGTCATTGTGAACAGCATCGGAAAGCCCGTGCGAACGCTCGATGACACGGAGCCCATTCCCGGCAAACCAATTCAATTGACCATTGACTACGAACTGCAAGCGGTGGCCGAGCAGGAATTGGCGGGCAAAGTCGGCGCGATGATCGCGCTCGATCCACGTACCGGCGAAATCCTGGCGATGACGAGCCAACCTTCTTTCGATCCGAACGATTTCTCGGTGCGCATCCCGAGCAAAGAATGGCGAGTGCTAAACGACGATCCGAATAAGCCAATGCTGGACCGCGCCATTCAGGCACAATTAGCTCCCGGTTCGGTGTTCAAGATTCTAGAATCCGCGGCGATGCTGGAATCGGGCGTCCCTCCGCCGGACTTTCACGTTTTCTGCCCTGGTTATGCAGTGTTTTACGGCACCGTACGGCACGACTGGGACCCTAAAGGCCACGGTGAAGTCGGTCTGCACAAAGCGATCGTGCACTCCTGCGACGTCTTTTTTTACAATGTGGGCCAGCGGCTGGGCATCGACAAAATTGCCTACTATGCAACAGCACTGGGTTTAGGGAAGCGAACGGGAATTGATCTTCCAGGCGAGGAGCCGGGACTTGTACCGTCCTCGGAATGGGTTGAACGCGTCTATCACCACAAGTGGTATCCCGGTTCGACGATTTCGGTAGCCATTGGGCAGGGCGCGACGGAGGTAACACCCATCCAACTGCTGCGCACGGTTAGCGGCATCGCCATGGGCGGCGTTTTTTACCAGCCGCATTTGCTCAAGGATTTCAGCCCCGTCAAAGTCACGCGGTTCCCGCTATCCGAAAACACTGTTGAGCAGGTGACCGACGGTATGTATGGCGTGGTGAACGAAGGGGGAACCGGCGTTTTCGCCTATAACATC